>NZ_JBEXZS010000137.1:0-46569 GCF_040593685.1 Methylobacterium sp. EM32
CCTCCTACCCCGCCGACTTCCCCTCCCCGGCCCGCTCGGTCCGCACCCATTCCGTCTGCCGCCGCAGCGCGAAGCGGCGCAGGATCCCGGCCTTGCCGGCGACGAGGCGCGGCAGGGCCGCGAGATCCTGCCAGCGCAGGAGGCCGCCGCCCCAGCGCCGGGCCGCGAGGCCGAAGGCGAGAACGAGGCCGGCGAGGCTGGCGGCGGAGATCAGCAGGGGTCCCGCCCCGCCGCCGAGCGCCCACCAGGCGAGGCCGAGGCCGGCGAGCCCGGCCTGCGCGAGGGCGAGGGTCACCAGGGGCAGCACGCAGAGGTCGAGGGCCATCGCGGCGAGGCGGGCGTCGCCCCGGTGCAGGGCGGCGCGCAGGAGCGCGCCGGCATAGGGCAGGATCAGCGAGAGGTGGCCGTGCTCCCAGCGGGTCTGCTGCGCTCGTCGCGCCGCCGCGCCGGCGGGGAGCGCGCTCGTCACCTCGGCCTCCGGGCAGAAGCGGGGCGGATGGCCGGCGAGCGCGAGGTCGAGGCCGAGCTTCAGGTCCTCGGCGAGATGCCCGTTCGCCAGCCCGACCGTGCCCAGAAGCCGCGTCGGCACCGCGAAGCCGGTGCCGGAGATGCCGCAGGGCCAGCCGAGGCGGCTGCCCCCGAGGGGCCGGCCGATCTGCTTGACCACCGTCGCGACGGTGGCAAGCCGCAGGGCGGAGGAGGCCTGCGGCGGCGGCGCGAGGCGGTAGGCGGCCTGGACCGGCCCGTCGAGGGCGGCGCTCAGGCGCGCGATTCGGTCGAGGGCGTCGGGGGCGATGGCACAATCGGCGTCGACCACCACCAGGGTCTCGGGCAGGCCGGTGCGGGCGAGGTGGCGATAACCGAAATCGAGGGCGTAGCCCTTGCCGCGCCGCTCGGGATCGTGGCGCTCCACCACCTCGGCCCCCGTCTCCCGCGCGGCGGCGGCGGTGGCATCGAGGCAATTGTCGGCGACCACCAGCAGGCGGTCGCCGGGGGCGAGGCCGGGCCGCAGCGAGGCCACCGTGGCGGCGATCTGGCCCGCCTCGTCGTGGGCCGGGATCAGCACCGCCAGGGACGGCCGGCGTGGGGCCGGCGGCGGCGGGCGCAAGGCGGGCAGCGAGGCCACGACCTGCGCGGCGAGAACCAGGACCGGCACCGCGCCGGCGAGCGCCAGGGCGCAGAGGACGACATCGATGACAATCATGGGTCCAAAAATCCTCGCCCGGCCGCGCGGGCGCGCAGCCGGGACATGATGAGGTGAGGGTCAGTAGGCGGCCTGCGAGCGGAAGATCTCGCGCAGCGTCATCCCGAGGATGATCAGGTCGAGCAGCAGCGACCAATGCTCGATATAGGCGAGGTCGAGATCGACCCGGCGCTGCATCGCGGCGGCGTTCGGCGTCTCGCCGCGGCACCCGCGCACCTGGGCCCAGCCGGTGATGCCCGGGCGCACCGCGTGGCGCTCGGCGTAGCGGGCGACGGTGCCGGTGAACTGCGCGTCGTGCGCCACCGCGTGCGGCCGCGGCCCGACCAGGGACATCGAGCCGAGGAGCACGTTCACGAGCTGGGGCAGCTCGTCGAGGCTGGTGCGGCGCAGGACGCGGCCGACGCGGGTCACCCGCGGGTCGTCGCGCCGGGCCTGGCGGACCACGCTGCCATTCTCGCAGCAGGTCATGGTGCGGAACTTCCACACCTGGAACGCCTGGTTGCCAAGGCCGATGCGGCTCTGGCGAAACAGCACCGGTCCGCGCGAATCCCACTTGATCAGCAGCGCGATGACGAGGAGGAGCGGCAGCAGCAGGACCAGCCCGAGGGCGGCGCCCACCACGTCGAGGGCGCGCTTGGCGACCGGACCCATCCCGGGCCGGAAGGCCGGGCGGACCCGGGCGACGGCGGCCGCGCCGCCGGCCTCGACGGCGGGCGCCAAGGCCAGGGTTCCAGAGGCCAGGGCTCCGGAGGCCGAGACCTGAGGCGTCAAGGCTCCCGCCGCCAGAGCGCCCGGCGCCAGCAGCCCCGGAGCGAGCAGCAGCGCGAGGCCGCCGGCCGGCACCGCACCTCCGATCCCGCTCCTGGCAAGCCCCTTACTGCCAAGTTCATCACCACCGCCCACGCGGGATTGCGGTCGTGCTCCACGAGCCATGCGCCGTCTCCACCGTTAACGAGCGGTTAACGATAGGCAGAGGCACGACACTCAGGTCAATTTCACCACAATATCACGCGGATCTACGTTGCTTCATCTTCGATTACCTCGTTCGGGTGCCGGTCTCTCATCCGAAGAAACGAAGGTGAACAGGGGCTGGCGGGACAAGGCGCGGGGGGTGGTGCGGCCCCTACCGCTTATTGGGAGGCTGCGCCGTGCGGCCGGACGGCCGAGGCTTCCCGTCAGTCACGGGAACGAGCCCAGCGGCGCGGCGGCCGGGAGAGGGCTCGCGGGCAAACGACATCACCGGCAGCCGACACCACCGGCCGTCGACATCTCTGGCAGCCGACATCTTTGGGACGAGAAGGCCTGATCCGCATGCGAGCCGCACACCGTCTTCCCGCCTCCCTCCGGCGCGGGCTCCTCCTCGGCGCGCTATGCCTGCCGGCCGGGCTCGCGAGCGCGGCGAACGGGCCGCGTCCCGCCATCTCCGCCCCGCCGCCGGCGCCCGCGCCGGCCGCCGCGGCGAGCAATCCCGCCGGGAGCCTCGCGGGCTACGCCCTCGGGCCGCTCGACCGCATCCGGCTGCGGGTGTTCGAGTGGCGGGCGAGCCGCGACGAGATCTTCGCCTGGACGGCGCTGAACGACGAGTTCACCATCGGGGCCGACGGCACGCTGTCCCTGCCGATCATCGGCGACATCCCGGTGGCCGGCCTGCCGACCCGGGAGGTCGGGCGGCTGGTGGCGCGGCGCCTGCGCGACCGGATGGACCTGGCCGATCCGCCCGACACCGCGGTCGAGATCGCCGTCTACCGGCCGTTCTACATCAGCGGCGCCGTCGACAAGCCCGGGGAATACGCCTTCCGGCCGGGGCTCACGGTCGCGAAGGCGGTGGCGCTCGCCGGCGGACCGCCGCGGGTCACCGATGGCGGGCTCCTGCGCCTGGAGCGCGACGCGATCACCGCGCGGGGCGACCTCGCCGGCCTGCAGAAGGACCGCGACCAGCTCACCCTGCGGCTGGCCCGCTTCGCCGCCGAGCGCGACGACAAGCCGAGATTCGAGCCGCCGAAGGAGCTGGCCGGGCGCCCGGATCCCGGCCTGCTGGCGCTCATCGACCGCGAGACCTCGATCTTCGAGGCCCGCCGCAAGGCGCTGGCGACCCAGGTCGACGCCATCGAGGATCTCAAGCGCTTCCTGCGCCAGCAGATCGACGCGCTGAACGGCCAGCTCGCCACCATCGACACCCAGATCAAGCTGATCGCCACCGAGATCCGCAGCAACGAGCAGCTCGCCGAGCGCGGCCTCGCCACGCAGCAGCGCACCATCGCGTCCGGCCGCTCGATGGCGCAGATGGAGAGCGAGAAGCTGCGCACCACCACCGACCTCCTGCGCGCCCGCGAATCGATCTCGCGCGCCGACCTGTCGATCCTCGACCTGCGCAGCCGGCGCGCCACCGAGGTCACGGCGGAGATGCGCGACACCCAGCGCGCCCTCGAGCAGCTGAAGCCCCGGATGGAGGTGGCCGAGCGGCTGATCCTCGAGGCCGAGGTCTCCGCCCCGCGCTTCCTCTCCGACCGCGCCCAGGCCCGGCGGGCGAAGCCGACCTACCGCGTCAGCCGCCAGACCGGCACGAGCGCGCAGGAGATCGTGGCCGAGGACACCACGACGCTGATGCCGGGCGATTCCGTGAGCGTCGAGCTGCCCAACATCGACCTGCCGGCGGTGTCCTGGCCGGCGCCGCGGACGGGGGCGATGACGTCGTTGAACTAGCGGTTCATAGAAAGAAGCGTAACGAAGCTCTTCTCGCCGCGACGCTCTTCACGAAACTCAGCGTCATCCCGGGGCCGCGCAGCGGAGTCCGGGATCGAGAGCCGCAGGACGTTCAGGACAAGGCGGAGCGCGTACCGCCTGTTTTGGCACCACCTGCGTGTCTGGATCCCGGGCTCCGCTGCCGCGGCCCCGGGATGACCCTGTGGGGTGGGAGACGTTAATTCTTTTATACGAGGGGACGCCGATCGCATCACCCCTTGCGGCGCCACCACGCGACGACCCGCTCCCACTTCGCCTCCAGCCAGCGGGCCGACCGCTCCAGCCCCGGCTTCATGCCCGGCAGGTCCTCGCTGAGGAGGGCGAGGCCGAGCGGCAGCATCCACAGGCCGAAGACCGGCAGGACCGCCAGGAAGCCGCCGAGGATCAGCACCAGGGCGGCCGGGATGCGGACCCAGCGCCGGGACGGGGCGCGCAGCCAGGCGATCGCATCGCCGACCCGCTTCGGCAGGAGATCGAGCAGCCGGGCGATCCGGTCGTCCCAGGCCTGAGCCAGCGGCTTCGCGGGGCCCTGGTTCGGGGAGCCTGGCGGGTTCGGCATCGCCGTGGGGACGGTCGGGCGCGTGGTGGTGTTGTTCGGCGTCATGGCGAGACACAAAGCGGCAATGCGGCCGGACGGTTCCCACGCTCCCGCCCCTGCGAGGCCGCGCCGCATTGCCGAGCCCCCGGCCGCGACCTAACTCCGGACGTCATGGAGACAACCGGCGAAGCAGGGTGCGGCGCGACCCCGGCGGCGGGCACCTTGCAGGTCCGCGTCGTCCAGCGCATCTCCGAGATCGCCGCGGCGGACTGGGACCGCTGCGCTCTCTCGGCCGAATCGCTCGCGGGGGCGGCCGAGAGCCACAACCCCTTCGTCACCCACGCCTTCCTGTCCTCGCTCGAGGATTCGGGTTGCGTCGGCGGCCGCACCGGCTGGCTGCCCCTGCACGTCGCCGCCGAGCGCGACGGTCAGGTGGTCGGCTACGCCCCCTGCTACCTGAAATCCCACTCGCAGGGCGAGTACGTGTTCGATCACGGCTGGGCCGACGCGTTCGAGCGCGCCGGCGGCCGCTACTACCCGAAGCTCCAGGTCAGCGTGCCGTTCACGCCCGTCACCGGCCCGCGCTTCCTGGTCGCCCCGGGCGAGGATCCCCAGGAGGCCACCGCCGCCCTCGTCGCCGGCCTGCGGGCGCTCCGCCGGCAGGTCGAGGCCTCTTCGATCCACGCGACCTTCCTGCCCGAGGCCGAGGCCGAGCGGGCGGGCGAACTCGGCTTCCTGCGCCGGGTCGACCAGCAGTTCCACTGGGACAATGCCGGCTATGCCACCTTCGATGATTTCCTCGGGGCGCTCGCCTCGCGCAAGCGCAAGGCGATCAAGCGCGAGCGGCGCGACGCGCTATCGGCCGGGATCACGGTCGAGTGGGTCACCGGCTCCGACCTGACGGAGGCCCACTGGGACGCGTTCTACCGCTTCTACATGGATACCGGCTCGCGCAAATGGGGCCGGCCCTACCTCAACCGGCGCTTCTTCTCGCTCATCGGCGAGCGCATGCCCGAGCGCATCCTCCTGGTGATGGCCCGGCGCGAGGGCCAGTACGTCGCGGGCGCCATCAACCTGATCGGCGACCGCGCCCTCTACGGCCGCAACTGGGGCTGCATCGAGGACCATCCCTTCCTGCATTTCGAGGTCTGCTACTACCAGGCGATCGACTTCGCGATCGCTCGTGGGCTCGCCCGGGTCGAGGCCGGGGCGCAGGGCGAGCACAAGCTCGCCCGCGGCTACCGCCCGGTGATCACCCATTCCGTCCACGACATCGCCGATTCATCCTTGCGCGCCGCGATCGCCGATTATCTCGCCCGCGAGGCGCGCCACGTCGAGGCGGCGGCGGACGCCCTCGACGAGGCGACGCCGTTCCGCAAGGGCGAGGCCTCGCAGGGCGACGACTGACGGCGCCGTAGCGCGGCGATCGGGCAGCGGCTACGCTCCTTGCACGGGGCCCGGAAAGAGGCTCGAGCCGGATCGCCGCCTGAGCCTGCGGGGGCGCGGGACGCCGGGCATCCGCAGCCATGCATCCGCGCCTCTGGACTCGGGGTTGCAGGCGCCGGAGGATGCGCGCCGTCCGGCCCCGACCCCGGGCCGCAGTCCGGAGCGTTTTCGCCGCATGTCCCCGATCGACCGCATCTCCGCCGACCTCGAGGCGCTCACCGCCATCCGGCGCGACTTCCACGCCCATCCGGAGCTCGGCTTCGAGGAGGTGCGCACCTCCGGCATCGTGGCCGACAAGCTCGCCTCCTGGGGGATCGAGGTCCATCGCGAGATCGGCCGCACCGGCGTCGTCGGGGTGCTGAAGGGCCGCGGCACCAGCCCGCGGCGCATCGGCCTGCGCGCCGACATGGACGCCCTGCCGATCGAGGAGGCGACCAATCTCCCCTACCGCTCGACCGTGCCGGGCAAGATGCATGCCTGCGGCCATGACGGCCACACCACGATGCTGCTCGGCGCCGCCAAGTACCTCGCCGAGACCCGCGACTTCGACGGCACCGCGGTGTTCATCTTCCAGCCCGCGGAGGAAGGCTTGGGTGGCGCCCGCGCCATGCTGGCCGACGGGCTGTTCTCGCGCTTCCCCTGCGACGAGGTCTACGGCCTGCACAACAACCCGAGCGGACGGACCGGCGAGCTCTCGGTGCGGCCCGGCCCCGCCATGGCGGCGGCCGACTTCTTCGACATCCGCATCGTCGGGCGCGGCGCCCACGGAGCGCAGCCGAACCGTGGCATCGACCCGGTGGTGGTCCAGGCGGCTCTCGTCCAGGCGCTGCAGACCATCGTCAGCCGCAACGCCGACCCGCTGCAATCGGCAGTTCTGTCGATCACCCAGGTCCATGCCGGGGCGGCCTACAACGTGATCCCGGAGGAGGCCCACCTCGCCGGCACGGTCCGCACCTTCGACGACGACATCCGCGCCCTGATCGCCAAGCGCATGCGCGAGATCGCGGCCGGCGTGGCCGCGACCTTCGGCGCCGAGATCACGGTCGAGATCAACGACATCTTCTCGGTCCTGCGCAACAGCGAGGCCCAGACCCGCGCCGCCGCCGCGGTCGCCACCGAATTGTTCGGCGCCGCCAAGGTCGACACCGCGCCGGAGCCCAAGATGGGCAGCGAGGACTTCGCCGACATGCTGCACGCGGTGCCGGGCGCCTATGCCTGGCTCGGCGGCAAGGCCGGGGCGAACCTGCACAACGCCGCCTTCGACTTCGACGACGCGATCATCCCGCTCGGGGCGGCGTATTTCGCGCGGCTGGTCGAGACGCGCTCAGCCGCCGCCGCCGGCTGAGGCCGGTTCCGGGCGCACAGACGTTCGGATAAGGTCCTGGCGACGCCATTCTCCCTGCGTCACCCTGGGGTCCGCTGATGCGGCCCCGGGATGACCCGCGGGGTGGCAGCAACGGTGATCGAGCCGTGCAATCCCCGACAGGAAACCGTGCGATGACCGAGACCGCCTACGATTCCCAGAACATCTTCGGCAAGATCCTGCGGGGCGAGGTGCCCTGCCACAAAGTCTACGAGAACGAGCACGTCATCGCGTTCATGGACGTGATGCCCCAGGCCGACGGCCACACCCTGGTGGTGCCCAAGGTTCCGAGCCGCAACCTCCTCGACGCGGACCCGGCCACCCTCGGTCACCTCTACGCCGCGGTGCAGATCGTGGCGCGGGCCGCGAAGGCCGCTTTCGCGGCCGACGGCGTCGCGGTCTACCAGTACAACGAGGCGGCGGCCGGCCAGACGGTGTTCCACCTCCACGTCCATGTCCTGCCCCGGCACGAGGGCGTGGCGCCGCGCCGGCACGTCGATGGGATGGCGGATCCGGCTCTGCTGGCCCAGCATGCGGAGAAGATCCGGGCGGCGCTCAAGGGCTGATCCAGTCCTTCTAACAGAGGCGCAGGCTTTCTCCTCTCCCCGACAGATCCCGGGCCTGCCCGGGATCTGCAAACAAGAGCGAAGTCGGGCAGACCCGACTTCGTTGCGGGGAGAGGGCTGCGTCCCCGTTCAGGGGATGCAGCAAGCGGAGGCGCAAGCCGGAGCGAGGGTGAGGGGGAAGTGCCGGAAGAGCCTCAATCGGAGACACCCCCTCACCCTCGCCCTGCGGGCTCGCCACGCTCCCTGGACGGGAGCATGGCCCTCTCCCCGCCCGCGGGGAGAGGAGAAACCGCGTCTCTTCTCTCTCAGGGCCTCTTCTCGGTTTGAGACAACAAAAAAGAAAAGCCACCCTTTCGGGCGGCTCTCCGGAACTCTCGACCTCTGCGTCGCTCAGATCAGCGCGAGTAGAACTCGATGACCAGGTTCGGCTCCATCTGCACCGGGTACGGGACCTCGGACAGGGTCGGCACGCGGGTCATGCGCGCGGTCATCTTGCCGTGGTCGACCTCGATGTAGTCGGGCACGTCGCGCTCGGCGAGCTGGCTCGCCACGAGGACGATCTCGAGCTGCTTGGACGATTCCTTGATCTCGATCACGTCGTCCGGCTTGACGAGGTAGCTCGGGATGTTGACGCGCACGCCGTTCACCCGGATGTGGCCGTGGTTGACGAACTGGCGGGCGGCGAACGGGGTCGCCACGAACTTCGAGCGGTAGACCACCGCGTCGAGGCGGCGCTCGAGCAGGCCGACCAGGTTCTCGCCCGAGTCGCCGCGCAGGCGGATCGCCTCGGCGTAGTAGCGGCGGAACTGCTTCTCGGTGATGTTGCCGTAGTAGCCCTTGAGCTTCTGCTTGGCGCGCAGCTGCGTGCCGAAGTCGGACATCTTGCCCTTGCGGCGCTGGCCATGCTGGCCCGGGCCGTACTCGCGGCGGTTCACGGGGCTCTTCGGGCGGCCCCAGATGTTCTGGCCCATGCGGCGATCGAGCTTGTGCTTCGCCTGAACGCGTTTCGACATCGCGTGTCCTCTAGAACTTTTTCATCACGTATTGAGAGGAACGCGCCCTCCTCCCCCCGAATCCGGGGCGACAGAGCGGCCGTGACGAGCCGCTCGCGGGTGCGCAAAATGTTTCGGGGCCCCGAACCGGAGCCCCGCGAACCGGGCGCTCTTAGGCGACAAAGCGTCGGGGGTCAAGACTCAAGGGTTCGGCCGGAACCGGGCTTCGGCCTCGTTGTCCTGGCGGCCTAAGATGGAGACGTGGTCGCCCGGCACCTCGATGAAGTCGGCGCGCGCGGCGCGCGCCAGCCGGGCACCATACTTCGCCGGGATCACCGGATCGATCTCGCCGTGCACGATCAGGACCGGGACGTCGAGCGCGCCGACGATCCGGTCGGAATGCCAGGTATCGGAGAGGAGGCCCGCCGGCAGGAAGCGGAAATGGTGGCGCGCCATCGCGGTCATCGAGTCGAACGGCGCTTCGAGGTAGAGCCCCCGCAGGCCCGTCGCCCCGGCGCGGGCCGCCACCGCGACCGCCACCGCCGCGCCAAGGGAGTGGCCGTGCAGCAGCACCGGGGCGCCGGGCGCCCGACGCCGCGCTTCCGCCAGGGCCGCCAGCCCGTCGGCGATCAGCCCGGCCTCGCTCGGCCGCCCGGTCGAGCCCGGATAGCCGCGATAGGCCGGCGCCATCACGCCCCACCCGTGAGCCCGCCAGGGCCCGGCGGCGAAGCGCTCGGCGTGCCACTCGGGCAGCGAGGCGTTGCCGTGGAACGTCACCACCACTCCGGCGCCCTCGGCCGGCGGCAGCCAGAGCGCGCGCAGGCGCTCGCCGTCCGGCGTCGCCAGCACGACCGTCTCGACGCCCGGCAGCCGCGCGCCGGTCGCCGGGACCGGACCGCCCTGGCCCGGATAGAGCAGGCTGCGCTGGAACCACCAGAACGCGGCGATCACCGCGCCGTACAGGACAATGACCGCGACGAGCAGGCCGGCCGCGAGCAAAGCCAGCCGGGCGAGGCTCACTGGAGAACGAGCGGCATCGCCTCGCGCGCGACCTCGGCGATGCCGCGCTCGCCGAGCGCCGCGCACAGGGCGGGGGTCAGCCGGTCGCCGGAGGTGAAGGAGGCCAGGACCGGACCCGGGACGTCGTCGCCGAATCCCCGGGCGGGGCCGCCGATCAGCTGGGTCATGCGCCGGGCGATCGCCGGGGCCGGGTCGATCCAGGTCACCGGCCAGGGCGCGAGCGCCTGGTAGCGGGGAAGCAGCAGGGGATAGTGGGTGCAGGCGAGCACCACCACGTCGGTGCGCCCCGCCTCGCCCTCGACGAAGCACGGCCCGATCTCGGCCCAGAGGTCGGCGTCCGAGACCGGCAGGCCGGAGAGCGCCGCCTCGGTCAGCGCCGCGAGGCCAGTCGCCCCGACCAGGGTGACCCGGCAGCCCGCGGCGTAGGTGTCGATCAGCTCGCGGGTATAGTCGCGCCGCACGGTGCCGGGCGTGGCGAGCACGCTGACGAATCCTGAACGGGTCGCCGCGGCCGCCGGCTTGATCGGCGGCACGGTGCCGACGAACGGGATGTCGAAGCGCTGGCGCAGGGCCGGCAGCACCAGGGTCGAGGCGGTGTTGCAGGCCACTACCACGAGATCGGGGGCGTGGAGGGCGATCAGCCGCTCCATCACGGTGAGCACGCGGGCCACCAGCACGGGCTCGGCGAGGCCGCCATACGGGAAGGCGGCGTCGTCGGCGGCGTAGACCACCCGGGCGTCGGGCCGGGCGCGCCGCACCTCGGCGAGCACCGTGAGGCCGCCGAGGCCGGAATCGAACACGAGGACCACGGGGGCACGGGTGATCGGCGCCAGGGGCGCCGCGGCAGTGCCGGCCATCAGATCGAACCGCATGAGAGGCTTTGACCGAGAGGGATGAGAGATTGCCGGCGAGAGTCCGGCGGGCTCGTTAAGGCTTGGTCAAAGCGGCGGCAAAATGGCCCCGCTTCCCCCGCGACGCACCGTCCGAAGCGTCGCCGCACGGGACCCAAGCTGCGCGGTAACGCCGCGCCGGAGAAACGAGTTCCCCGGACCCGCGTTGAGCGTGGACAATCCGTCTACGCATAAGGGACGATCCGATGGCAGCGACCGCGACCGCGCAGGTCAGAGACACGCGCCCCGCGTTTCCCCCGCCCCCCGTCGGTGCCCGCCCGGTCGACCGGGCGGCCTGGATCGCGGCCTTCCGCCACGTCCGCGACGAGACCGAACGCCGCGCCGCCCCGCTCTCGCCGGAGGACCAGCAGATCCAGTCGATGCCGGATGCGAGCCCGACCAAGTGGCACCGCGCCCACACGACCTGGTTCTTCGAGCAGTTCCTGCTGACGGCGATGGTGCCGGGCTACACGGTCTTCGACGAGCGCTTCTTCTATCTGTTCAACTCCTACTACGTGCAGGCGGGTCCGCGCGCGCCGCGGATCAGCCGAGGCCTCGTGACCCGGCCGACCTGCGACGAGGTCGCGGCCTATCGCGCCCATGTCGATGCCGCCATCGCCGACCTGATCGGGAGCGCCCGCGAGGCGCAGCTGGCCGAGATCGTCGGCATCGTCGAGATCGGTCTGCACCACGAGCAGCAGCACCAGGAGCTGATGCTCACCGACATCCTGCACGCCTTCGCGCAGAACCCGCTCCTGCCGGCTTACGACGAAGGCTGGCGCTGGCCCGCCCTGTCGCAGCGTTCAGGGCAGGTTGCCCTCGATGGCGGCGTGACCCGGATGGGGCATACCGGCGACGGCTTCCACTTCGACAACGAGGAGCCGCGCCACGACGTGCTGCTGCGGCCGGTCACCCTGGAGCGCGCCCTCGTCACCAACGGCGAGTGGCTCGAATTCATGCAGGATGGCGGCTACGCCAAGCCGGAGCTGTGGCTCTCGGATGGGTTCGTGGCCGCGCAGAACGAGGGCTGGGAGGCGCCGGGCTACTGGCGGCAGGCCGACGGCGTGTGGTCGAGCATGACGCTCGCCGGGTTGAAGCCGGTCGATCCGGCCCTGCCGGTGACCCATGTCAGCTACTACGAGGCCGACGCCTTCGCCCGCTGGGCCGGGCGCGACCTGCCGACAGAGGCCGAGTGGGAGGCGGCGAGCGGCTCGCTCGACGCCGCCTTCGGCCATGTCTGGCAATGGACCCGTAGCGCCTATTCCGCCTATCCGGGCTACCGCCCGCTGCCCGGCGCGCTCGGCGAGTATAACGGCAAGTTCATGGTCAGCCAGTTCGTGCTGCGCGGCTCGTCCGTGGCGACGCCGCAGGGCCACAGCCGGCCGACCTACCGGAACTTCTTCTATCCCCACCAGCGCTGGCAGTTCACGGGCCTGCGTCTATCTCACTACGGCGCGTGAGGCGCGGCCGGACGTGCCTCGACACGGGCGCTCGTAAGGGCGCCCGCCCGACCTCGGAGTACCTGCTCGTGAACGCTCCCACTCCCCACCTCGCGCCCGCCGCTCCCCTCGCGAGCACCGATCGCGGCTTCCTGCAGGACGTGCTCGCGGGTCTCGGATCCCCGCGCAAGCACCTCTCCGCCAAGTACTTCTACGACCGGCGCGGCTCGGAGCTGTTCGAGGCGATCACCCGGCTGCCGGAATATTATCCCACCCGCACCGAGCTCGCGATCCTCGAGCAGTACGGTCCCGAGATCGGTGCCGGCCTGCCGCCGGGTGCGGCGCTCGTCGAGTTCGGCAGCGGCTCCACCGCCAAGGTGCGGCGCCTGCTGCCGCACCTCACCGACCTCGCGGCCTACGTACCCGTCGACGTCTCGGAGGAGTTTCTGCGCAGCGAGGCGGAGGAGCTCGGCCGCGACTTCCCGCGCCTGCGGGTCGAGCCGGTGGCGGCGGACTTCACCAAGCCCTTCCCCCTGCCCGACGATCTGAGGGACGCGCCGAAGGCCGGCTTCTTCCCGGGCTCGACGATCGGCAATTTCGAGCCCGCGATGGCCTCGGGCCTCCTCGGCAGCTTCGCCCGCACGCTCGGGCCCGGTGCCACGCTCATCGTCGGCATCGATCTCGTGAAGGACAAGGCGGTGCTCGACGCGGCCTACGACGATTCGGCCGGGGTAACGGCGGCGTTCAACCTCAACCTGCTCGCCCGGATCAACCGCGAGCTCAACGCCGATTTCGACCTCGACGCCTTCGCGCACCAGGCCTTCTTCGACGAGAATCTCGGGCGGATCGAGATGCATCTCGTCAGCCGGCGCAGCCAGCTCGTCACCGTGGCGGGCGTGCCGTTCCATTTCGGCTCCGGCGAGACGATCCACACCGAGAACAGCTACAAGTACACGGTGCCGGGCTTCCGGGCGCTCGCCCGCGGCGCCGGCTGGGAGCACGGACGCGCCTGGGTCGATCCGGACGGCCTGTTCTCGGTCCACGCGCTCACCGCCAGCACCATTCGCCGGCACTGAGCGGGCGATGGGCGACCGCGACCTCGGCCGTGCGCGGAATGCTGCGGTCGACGCCTTCCTGGAGACGGCGAGGCAGGTCGCCGTGCCGCAAGTCTCCCCAGGATCGGGCGGTGCGCCGCGGCTGATCTTCGCCCTCGACGCGACGATGAGCCGGCAGCCGACCTGGGACCTCGCCTGCGGGGTCCAGGCCGGGATGTTCGAGGCGACGGCCCAGCTCGGCGGCCTTTCGGTGCAGCTCGCCTACTTTCGCGGGTTCGACGAGTGCCGCGCCTCGCGCTTCGTCGCCGATGCCCGCGCGCTCACCGGCCTGATGCGGGGCGTGACCTGCCAGGGCGGCCGGACCCAGATCGGCCGGGTGCTGCGGCACGCCCGCAACGAGGCGTCGCGCGGGCCGGTCAAGGCCCTGGTGCTGGTCGGCGACGCGATCGAGGAGGACATCGACGACCTCTGCGGCGTCGCCGGCGAACTCGGCCTGCTCGGCCTGCCGGCCTTCTGCTTCCATGAAGGGCCCGACCCGGACGTCGCCGCGGGCTTCTCCGAGATCGGGCGGCTGAGCGGGGGCGTGGCGGCGCGCTTCGACCTCGCGGCGCCGGACGTTCTGGCCGCGCTCCTGCGCGCCGCGGCGCTCTACGCCACGCGGGGACTCGACGGATTGCGTCTCGCCGCGCATGAGGATGCGGCGGCGCGCCGGCTCCTCGCCGGCATGACCGGCGGGTAGACAGGGGTTCCCTGCGCGCATCTGAGGGTGGTGGAAGACGGATGATCGCCCTCGGCCTCGGTGTCCTGGTCCTCGTCGGCCTGTGGTGGCTCGGCCGCCATTACTCCACGGCGAACCCTTCGACGATCGCGCGGGTGATCCGCCAGGCCGGCGGCTGGCTGGCCCTGGCTGCGGCCGCCCTGCTGTTCCTGCGTGGGCGCTTCGACATGGCCGGAGCGCTCGGCCTCGGCGGCGCCTGGCTGCTCGGCTGGCGCCAGGGCGCTCCCCTGCCCTTCGGGCTCGGCAAGTATGGCCTCGGCAGATACGGCCTCGGCGGCGCCGCCCCGCGGCCGGACGCCGTCTCGCGGGTGCGCTCCGCCATGCTGGAGATGGAGCTCGACCACGCCTCCGGGGCGATGCGCGGCACGGTGCTCGCCGGGCCGCTCGCGGGCCAGGCCCTCGATGCCCTGGCCCCGCCCGTCCTCGCGTCGCTGCTCGCCGAGTGCCGCGCCGGCGATCCGGACGGCGCCCGCCTGCTAGAGGCTTATCTGGACCGCCGGTCTCCCGGATGGCGCGTAGACGCTGAGGCTGACCGCGACCCGCGGCCTGGCGGCGCGGCGCAGCCAGGGCCGATGACGGAGGAGGAGGCCTATCAGATCCTGGGGCTTCAGCGCGGGGCGCCCCTCGAGGAGGTGCGCCGGGCGCACCGGACCCTGATGAAGCGGCTGCACCCGGACCAGGGCGGGTCCGACTACCTGGCGGCCCGCGTGAACGCGGCCAAGGACTTTCTGCTCAACCGACATCGCTGAAACTCCACGCGCGTGTCGACGGAGCCGCGGCAGGGATGCGCCGCGGCGGGGGTGTGGTTCTGGCTTTTACGAATTTGGCGCGGGATCCCCTCTCCCGTGTGGGAGAGGGGGTAGGGGTGAGGGTGGAGACGGTGCCGGATGGAGCTGTGACCGTTCCGCTGCTCAGCTCGACGGTCGGAGCCTCAGCCTGAAGCCGAGCCACCCTCACCCCTGTCCCCTCTCCCACTCGGGAGAGGGGGACCCGCGCTCATATGTTTTGCGTGGAGCCTGGCCTCTCGCGGAATGAGAAGACCCTCAGCTCCGAGTCGCGAAGCAGGTGAAGCCGTTGCGCTTCAGCGCCCGGCAGGCATCCTGCGCGGCCTCGGCCTCGGAGAAGCCGGAGAAGCGGGCGCGGAACAGCGTGGTGCCGCCATGGGTCACCCGCTCGGTGAACGGGGCCGCCTTGCCGAGCGCCGAGCCGCTGCGCTGGCGCGCATCGGCCAGCATCGACTTCGCCTTGCCCTCGTCGTCCATGGCGCCGAGCTGGATCACCCAGGGCGTCACGCTGACGGGCTTCGCCGCCGGAGCCGCGGCCTCGCGCGGGGCCGGGGCCCGGGCCTCGCCGGGCTCGGAGGCCGGCAGGCGCGAAGCGTACTTGCCGTTCGCGGCCGGGAAGGCAGCCGTGGCGGCCGGCGCGTAGGCCTGGGCGCTCGCCGGCACGGCACCGGGGGCGCCGGCCCGCCACTTCGGCGCGGCCTGCGGCGTGGCGCCGCCGCGGGGCGCGATGTCGAGGGGCTGGCCGGTGGAGTTCGTCGTCTCGATCGCGTCGTCCTCGTCGGCGGAGGCCACGAGGGTGCGGGTCGCGACCGGACGCTCGGCGACCACGGCGGGGCGCGGCCGCTCGGCGACCTCGACCACCGGGGCGGCGGTGCGGGCGCCCGCATAGGCCACCGGCAGGTTGGCCTGGACGAGCTTGGCCATGATGTTGTCGCGGCTCGCCCCCGACTTGCCGCCGAGCACCACCGCCACGATGTGGCGGCCTTCGGTGCGGGCCGAGGTCATCAGGTTGAAGCCCGAATCGCGGGTATAGCCGGTCTTGATGCCGTCGACGCCCTCGATCCGCCCGAGCAGGTGGTTGTGGTTGCCGATCACCCGGCCCTTGAAGGCGAAGGAGCGGGTCTGGAAGTAGCGGTAGTATTTCGGGAACCGGTCCTGGATCGCACGCGCCAGGATCGTCAGGTCGCGGGCGGTGGTGATCTGGTCGGAATCGGGCAGGCCCGAGGCGTTGGCGTAGTGGGTGCGCGTCATGCCGAGCGAATGCGCCTTGCGGGTCATCATCTCGGCGAAGGCGGCCTCCGAGCCGGCGATGTTCTCGCCGATGGCGCAGGCGATGTCGTTGGCCGACTTCGTCACCAGCGCCTTGATCGCCTCCTCGACCGTCACGGTCGAGCCGGGGCGCACGCCGAGCTTGGAGGGCGGCATCCGGGCGGCATTGGCCGAGACCGTCAGCGGAGTGTCGAGGTCCATCTTGCCGCGCTCGAGCTGCTCGAACAGCAGGTAGAGCGTCATCACCTTGGTGATCGAGGCCGGATGGCGCAGGGCGTCCTCGTTGACCGCGTGCATCACGCGGCCGGTCTTGGCGTCCACCACCATCGCGGCATAGGGCGGATTGTACCCGCCCCCGCCGCCGTGATGGGCGCGCCGGCGCGCCTCGGCGGGCGAGGCGGTGAGGGCCGTCAGCACCGCCGCGGCGGCGAGCACGGCCGGCAACGCGGGTCCAGATTGGCCGTGAACGCAACGCATCACGCGACTACCCCGTTCAACTGAAGGGGCGCCCGCGACCTGGCGGCGCCCTCAAGACCGATGGCGCCTCCCCGGAAACGGCGTGGCGCAGCGGCATCACTGTCAATCAGGCTAGGCAGGCGCGGTTACGCCCCGGTTAACCGCCCGCAAATTCCGATGCTCGAATTTGCTCATTGTGCGTCGCACAAATCGCCCTTGACGAATTTTGTGCGCTGCACATATTGCAGGTCAGCGGGGCGCGACGCGCGGGCGCCCTGTCGATGCCCTGAACGCCGCGCGAGGAGGGGCGCCCCCTTAGGCGCCGCCACACCATGAACCAGCAGAACATCAACCAGCAGGCCGAGGCCGCCCAGAAGTTCGGCAAGGACGGTATGGACGCGATGCTGCGCAGCTTCGGCACCCTGTCGAAGGCGAGCCAGGCCATCGCCGTCGAGGCGACCGACTTCGCGAAGCAGTCGTTCGAGCACGGCACCGCCACCCTCGAGAAGCTCGCCGGCGTGCGCTCGCTCGACAAGGCGCTCGAGATCCAGACCGAGTACATGAAGACCTCGTACGAGCGTCTCGTGGCCCAGACCTCCAAGATGACCGAGCTCTACCAGAACCTCGCCAAGGAGATGGCGAAGCCGTTCGAGGGCTTCGTCGCCAAGGCCCAGGAGCAGGCGTTCAAGGCCCAGGACCGCGCCTTCTCCACCGCCAAGGACGGCCTGAAGAAGGTCGAGTCCGACGTGCAGCACGCCGCGTAAGCGATAGCGGGCGGCCCTCGGCGGGCCGCCCCTTCCCATCGAGACCGCGATCGCGACCGGCACGGGATCCCGTGCCGGTCGCGCGCGTTTTGGGGCTCCCGCGACGGGGCTGCACGACAAGAGCGCGCAGCCGACTGGCGAAGCGCGGACTCGGCCTATAGATTAGGCTCGGCACCGGCAGCCGACGTGATAGGCTGCCGTCCCGCACGACCACCCGAGCCCCCCGCCCGAGGGAGGCCGGTGCGGTTTTAGCGCGGTCGCCAGAGCGAGGTCGGTACGATTCAGATGGCTCAGGTCCCGAGGCAGGGAGAACCCTCCACCAGGCCGGTCGCGGCCAATCCCCGCGCTCCCGGGAACGGCAACGGCGACGGGCGATCGGGAACCGCCGTGATCACGCGGACGAAGCCGCGCACCAAGCGTCCCAACCTCTACCGCGTGCTACTTCTCAACGACGACTACACCCCGATGGAATTCGTCGTCCACGTGGTCGAGCGCTTCTTCAACAAGTCGCGCGAGGACGCGACCCGCATCATGCTGCACGTTCACCAGAACGGCGTCGGCGAGTGCGGCATATTCACCTACGAGGTTGCCGAGACCAAGGTGACGCAGGTCATGGACTTTGCGCGGAAACACCAACATCCTCTGCAATGCGTCATGGAAAAGAAATAGGCACCAGCTAAGAGGCCCGCTTTGCCCAGCTTCTCACGCAGCCTTGAACAAGCTCTCCACCGCGCCCTGGCGCTGGCCGGCGAGCGCCGGCACGAATACGCGACGCTCGAGCACCTCCTGCTGGCCCTGGTCGACGACCAGGACGCGGCTGCGGTCATGCGGGCCTGCAACGTCGACGTCGACCTGCTCAAGCGCAACCTCGTCGAGTACATCGACACCGAGCTCGCCAACCTGACCGGCGACGGGCGCCAGGACGCCAAGCCGACGGCCGGCTTCCAGCGCGTGATCCAGCGCGCGGTGATCCACGTGCAGTCCTCGGGGAGAGAGGAGGTCACCGGCGCCAACGTGCTGGTGGCGATCTTCGCCGAGCGCGAGAGCCACGCCGCCTACTTCCTGCAAGAGCAGGACATGACCCGCTACGACGCGGTCAACTACATCAGCCACGGCATCGCCAAGCGTCCCGGCCTGTCCGAGGGCAAGCCGGTGCGCGGCGCCGACGAGGACGGCCCGACGGAGCGCCCGAGCGGCCCCGAGGACGAGCGCGGCGGCCAGAAGAAGAAGGGCGACGCGCTCGACGCCTACTGTGTCAACCTCAACAAGAAGGCCCGCGAGGGCAAGATCGACCCGCTGATCGGCCGCGAGACCGAGGTCCAGCGCACGATCCAGGTGCTCTGCCGCCGGCAGAAGAACAACCCGCTGCTCGTCGGCGACCCCGGCGTCGGCAAGACTGCGATCGCCGAGGGGCTGGCGCGCAAGATCATCCAGCACGAGGTGCCGGAGGTTCTGGCCGACGCGACCGTGTTCTCCCTCGACATGGGCACGCTGCTCGCCGGCACCCGCTACCGGGGCGACTTCGAGGAGCGCCTCAAGCAGGTGATGAAGGAGATCGAGGCGCATCCCAACGCCATCATGTTCATCGACGAGATCCACACGGTGATCGGCGCCGGTGCGACCTCGGGCGGCGCGATGGATGCCTCGAACCTCCTCAAGCCTGCGCTCGCCTCCGGCTCGCTGCGCTGCATCGGCTCGACCACCTACAAGGAGTACCGCCAGTACTTCGAGAAGGACCGCGCCCTGGTGCGCCGCTTTCAGAAGATCGACGTCAACGAGCCGTCGATCCCGGACGCGATCGAGATCCTCAAGGGCCTGCGCCCGTCCTTCGAGGAGTTCCACAAGCTCAAGTACACGACCGAGGCCGTGAAGGCCGCGGTCGAGCTGTCGGCCCGCTACATCAACGACCGCAAGCTGCCGGACAAGGCGATCGACGTGATCGACGAGACCGGCGCCTCGCAGATGCTGGTGCCGGAGGGCCGCCGCAAGCGCACGATCGGCGTCAAGGAGATCGAGGCGACCATCGCCACGATGGCCCGGATCCCGCCGAAGACCGTCTCGAAGGACGATGCGGAGGTGCTCGCCCATCTCACCGACAACCTCAAGCGGGTGGTCTACGGCCAGGACGCTGCCATCGACGCGCTGACCGCCTCGATCAAGCTCGCCCGGGCGGGCCTGCGCGATCCCGACAAGCCGATCGGCGCCTACCTGTTCGCCGGCCCGACTGGCGTCGGCAAGACGGAGGCCGCCAAGCAGCTCGCGTCGAGCCTCGGCGTCGAGATGCTGCGCTTCGACATGTCGGAATACATGGAGCGGCACACCGTCTCGCGGCTGATCGGCGCTCCTCCGGGCTATGTCGGCTTCGACCAGGGCGGCCTCCTCACCGACGGCATCGACCAGCACCCGCATTGCGTGCTGCTGCTCGACGAGATCGAGAAGGCCCACCCGGACCTGTTCAACATCCTGTTGCAGGTGATGGACCACGGCAAGCTGACCGACCATAACGGCAAGCAGGTCGATTTTCGCAACGTCATCATCATCATGACGACGAATGCGGGCGCGGCCGACCTCGCCAAGGCGGCGTTCGGCTTCACGCAGAACAAGCGCACCGGCGACGATCAGGAGGCAATCAACCGCCTGTTCGCCCCGGAATTCCGCAACCGCCTCGACGCGACCGTGTCCTTCGGCCACCTGCCGAAGACCGTCGTGGCCAAGGTCGTCGACAAGTTCGTGCTCCAGCTCGAGGCGCAGCTCGCCGACCGCAACGTCACGATCGAGCTCTCCGACGAGGCGCGGGACTGGCTGGTCGAGAACGGCTACGACGAGGCCATGGGCGCCCGCCCGATGGCCCGCCTGATCCAGTCGACCATCAAGACCCCGCTCGCCGACGAGGTGCTGTTCGGCAAGCTCAAGGACGGCGGCGCCGTCCGGGTGATCGTCAAGCGGCCCGACGGCGAGAAGCCGAGCCTCGGCTTCGTCTTCCCGGCCGGTCCGGTGATGCCGCGGCCTGAGAAGGACGTGACGATCGCGGCCAAGAAGGCGGCTAAGAACGCCGCGAAGAAGCAAAAGCGCCCCCGCGCCGCCGCCCCGAAGAAGCCGAAGGACGGCGGATCGGGCGGCGGCGAGGGCGGGGTCCGCACGGTGCCGAAGGTGCCGCTGGTCCGGGCCTGATCCGGACGGGGCCGGGGGCGAGAGCCCTCGGCCGCGCCGATTGCGGGCTGCCCCCTCGATCCCGGACCCCCTCCCGTGTATGAGGTTCCGCGAGACGCGCACATCCCGGCGGGGCCTCCCCGCCGGGATGTGCATTTGAGGCCCCGGCCGCCCTCGCGGCGCCCCGGGGCCCCCGTGACGGATGCGCCAGGGCTCTAAGGCCCGGCTGCCCAGGAAGCGTGAGACGATCTCCATGAGCGGTGATCTGAACGAGGGCCCCCTCGCCCCGGCCGCGACGGTGACCCCCCCCTCCCCGAAGCTGACGGGGCGCGAGAAGCGGCGCCAGCGCCGCCGCCGCCGCAAGATCGGCGAGGAGATCCTGGGCTGGATCCTGGTGCCGCTGATCCTGTTCGCCTGCTACTGGTCGATTAATGCCGGCTTCGCCTTCTTCGGCACCACGCCGGGCGCGGTGTTCGACCAGCTGAAACAGGTGAAGACCCAGCTGGAGAAGCGGGAGACGCGCTAGGGCGCTCTCCGACGACGCGGATGCCGAATTGGCGTGAGCGGATCGATTTGAAATTCACTGCGTCATCCCGGGGCCACGCAGCGGAACCCGGGATCCATAAACGCTGAGCTTTCAAAAGAGTCGGAACACGCACCGCCTCATCCGGATCTGTCGGCGGTTACGGATCCCGGGTTCCGCTCCGCGGCCCCGGGATGACATGTGGGCTTCATCCGCCGTCGAGGCAGGCAAAACTCTTAAACCGCGAAGGTCTTTTGGTCGCCGCTCAGCCGAGCCCCGCCAGCACCGCCTCCCGCAAGCCCTGCGGCAGTGCCACCAGCTCGCCATGGATCGGCTCGCGCCGGTTGTAGACCGGAACGCGGCCGTCGAGACCGAGCACGGCGCCGCCCGCCTCGCGCAGGATCAGGTCGGCCCCGGCGAGGTCCCAGTCGCGGGCATCCGACGAGACCAGCCCGACATCGACCAGCCCTTCCGCCACTCGCACCAGCCGCAAGGCCAGGGACGGGATGCGGGGCAGGCGCACCAGGGCGCCCGGCGTGCCGGCAAGGCCGCTCCCGCGCTCAAGCCGGTCGGCCATGGGCTTCGGACCGGTGACCCGGGCGCCCGCCACAGCTGCCTGATCGGAGACCCGGATCGGCACCCCGTCCTTCGTCGCCCCCTCCCCCGCCACGGCCTCGTAGAGGGTCGCGGTGACCGGCGCGGCGACGTGGCCGAGCACCGGCTCGCCGCGGGCCAGCAGCGCCACGGCGATGGACCAGTCGGGATCGCCCGACAGGAAGGCGCGGGTGCCATCGATCGGATCGACGATCCAGACGAGGTCGTGGGCGAGGCGGATGGGATCGTCGCGGGTTTCCTCCGAGAGCCAGGCGGCGCCGGGGATCAGCTCGCTCAGGCGCACCTTCAGGAAGGCGTCCACCGTCACGTCGGCTTCCGTCACCGGAGAGCCGCCGGCCTTGCTCCAGACCCGGGCACTGGTGCGCTCGCCCTGCCGGAAATACGGCAGCGCCAGCAGGGCCGCCTCGCGGATGATAGCCCGGACCTGAGGCAGGAGGTCTTCGGGCAGGAGCGCGCGCACGTCGTCGGGGAGAGGCATGGTCGGCCGCCGAAGGTTCGAGGAGGAGCGCCCGGCGGACCCGCGGCGGGCACGGGGGAGCCGGAGCAAGATCGATTCCCAAGATCGGCTCCGTTGTAGGCGCCCCCAACCAGCGCCACAAGGACGCTGCGGCCGGCATGCGGCGGCACCGATGCCGCATTGTCTTAGCGAAGCGTTTCGCCCTGCTCGGAGGCCATGTACTGGCGGTGAATGATAAATGAATCGGATCGGGACAAGGATCCGTTGAGCATTCGGCGCATCTGCCTCGCCACAACCATCGCTTAACGCTGCCTTTTAAGGCGTTCTGAGCCGGGGGCGGTCCAAAGTCGTGACATCAGCGGACGACACGACAGAGGTCGCCGCCTCACGCGAACAGGGCGTCGAGCAGATCCATGGTCACCAGATTCCCCTCTTCGAACCGCCGGTCCTCGAACAGCATGGCCGCCCGCCGCGACGTCGGCCTCCCGGTCATCCACCGCGGCCCGGTTCAGGCCGAGCCGTCGGCGCTGCCGATCATCGGCCGCCTGCCCGGCGCCAGCGCCGCCGGCAGCCTCGCCCTCTGCCTCGACGGCGACGCCAGCGACGCCGCCGGGGAGGACCGCTTCGCCGTGACGCTGCTCGACCGCAGCGGCGATCCGGTGATGCGCCTCGGCATCTGGGGTGACGACGAGGTCGTGGCGGTGTGGCGCCGGCTCGGCGCCGAATCCGGCTTGCCCCTGGTGGTGATCCAGGAGGACGGCGCCGTCTCCCCGATGGGCGAGCAGATCGGCCGGGTGAAGCTCGGCGTGGTGCGCATCCGCCGCCGGCACGGCCTGCTGGCCCATCGCCGGCCGCGCTTCCTCACCCGCCGCAAGACCGGCCGCCTGCCGCTGCGCCCGCTGGTCTACCGCGACGAGGCGCTGATGACCGAGGGCGGCAGCGTCTGAAGCTCACATGAGCTCTTGCGCTCACATGAGCCCTTGCCAGAGCGCGTCGAGGGCGAGGCCGCAGAACAGGATCAGCCCCGCATCCCGGTTGCTGCGAAACAGCCGCAACGCCTCCGCGCCGTCGCGCGGATCGAGCCGCCCGACCTGCCAGGCGAGGTGGCCGGCGAACAGCGCGAGACCGGCGAGACCGATCGGCCCGGCCCCGGCCCCGGACAGGGCGAGGCCGATGAACAGGACGCAGGCCAGGAAGCAGCCCGCCACCGCGAGCCGCACCCGCGCGCCGAAGAAGCGTGCCGAGGACTTGATGCCGGCGATCTCGTCGTCCTCGATGTCCTGCACCGCATAGATCGTGTCGTAGCCGATCACCCACGCGATGGCGCCGGCGTAGAGCCAGTAGGCCGGGGCGTCGAGGCGGCCGAACAGGGCGACCCAGCCCATGAGCGCGCCCCACGCGAAGGCGAGGCCGAGCACCAGTTGCGGCACCGGCATCACCCGCTTCATGAACGGGTAGATCGCGACGGGCGCGAGCGAGGCGATGCCGACCAGGATCGCCGTCGCGTTGAATTGCAGCAGCACCCCGAGGCCGACGAGGGCCTGCGCGACCAGGAAGACCAGGGCGTGGCGCACGCGGATTCGCCCGGAGGGCAGCGGCCGCAGGCGGGTGCGCTCGACGCGGGCGTCGAGGTCGCGGTCGGCGATGTCGTTGTAGGTCGAGCCCGCCCCGCGCATCGCCACCGCCCCGACCAGGAACAGCGCGAGGTGCCACAGGCTCGGGCCCGGCTGCCCCGCCGCGACCGCGGCGAGCGCCGCCGACCACCAGCACGGCAGCAGCAGGAGCCACCAGCCGATCGGCCGTTCGATGCGCGCGAGGCGCAGGTAGGGGCGGACCGCCTCGGGGGCGTGCCGGTCGACCCAGTGCCCGGTGACCGCGTCGGCGACCGGACGATCGGGGGCAGAATTCATGCGCGGGCGTGAGACACCGGAACCGTCATCGGCGCGCGGCTCACAGCGCGCCCTGCGGCACCCGGAAGCTGCCGGTCAGGCCGGGCCCGCCGAGGAGGCCGCCGCCGCCCCCGCCCTGCTGCTGCTGCGCCGCCATGGCGCGGGCCTTCTTCTCCATCGCGGCCTGCTGCACCGCCGCCTGGCAGACCTTGGTGCGCAGGGACGAGACCCGGCCGTGATCGGCCTTGAAGCCCTCGACGAAGGAATCGGGGATCGAGCACCAATCCTTGTTGGCGGAGATCCACTTCAGGCCCTCGGTGCCGTTGGATTGCAGCTTGGTGAACAGGCTGCAGGCGGCCGCCGCGGTGATCTTCGCCTTCTTGCCCTGCGAGGCGGCGTTGACCTTGCCGACGATGTCCTTGCGCTCGGTCAGGGTCTTCTGGATTGCTGTGCAGTCGGCGCCCTGGGCCCGGGCGGCCCCGCCGAGGAGCGTCGCGCCGAGCAGGCTTCCGGCCAGCGCCGCCACGGTCACACGCATGCGAGTCATTTCCCAACCCCCCAAAGCTCCGGCCCCGAACTGTCTGGCCTCTCGCCGGTCCGGCCACATTCTCGGCGGCGCCCCCGGCATAGTGAAGAATCCCGTGCCGCTCCCGGCCTCGTAGCGCTTTCTGCACAGGAATGTGGCGCCATCGTGCGGGGTGCGAGCCTCGGCGGCGGATCGGGCCGCGGTCGCGAGGCCTTGTTGCGCAGTGGCCACAGGCCGGGCGATTGACATCCCGCCCCCATCTCGGCGAGCACGGCGGCCATGGCGGCCTACGATTTCAACGCTCCCCGGCTCTTCCTCGACATCCCGATGCATGAGGGCGCGCGGCACACCCTCGACCGGGCGCAGGCCAATTACCTGCTCTCGGTGCTGCGCCGCGACGCCGGCGAGCCAGTCCTGGTGTTCAACGGCCGCGACGGCGAGTGGCGGGCCGAGATCGCGCCCACCGGCCGCAAGGCGGCGGATCTGGTGCTGCGCGCGCAGACCCGGCCCCAGAACCCGGCGGGCGACCTGCACTACCTGTTCGCCCCGCTCAAGGCGGCGCGCCTCGACTACGTCGCCCAGAAGGCGGTGGAGATGGGTGCGAGCCTGATCCTCCCGGTAGTGACGCGGCGCACCCAAGGCGACCGGATCAAGCTCGACAAGCTGCGCGCCAACGCGATCGAGGCCGCCGAGCAATGCGGGATCCTGAACCTGCCGGAGATCCGCGACGCCGCACCGCTGGCCGAGGCGATCGCCGGGCTCGCGCCGGAGCGCCTGCTGGTGTTCTGCGACGAGGACGCGCCCGTCGCCGATCCGGTCGCGGCCTTGCGCCAGGCCGCGACACGGGCCGCGACACCGGGGGATCTGGGGAACGGCACGGTTCCGCTGGCCGTTGTGATCGGACCGGAGGGGGGGTTCACGCCGGAGGAGCGCACCCTGATCGGAGACCGTCCCAACACCGTCCGTCTCTCCCTCGGCCCGCGGATCTTGCGCGCCGACACCGCCGCCGTGGCGGTGCTCGCCCTGGTCCAGGCCGTGCTCGGCGACGGGCGGCGGAGCGCGTGACGACGGGGGCCTGATCCGCCCCGTGCCTGCGGCGCCGCCCGGTCGGGCTCGCGCCGCAATTCTGAGAGCTGATACCCGAGCCGCCCCGCGGCCGTCGGCCAAATCGTGGCCCGCGGTCGTCGGCGCGTCGCGGCCCGCTGTTGCCGGAGGTGTTGCGTATGCGAGCGGATTTCGACGTCTGCCTCGAGGAGGAGGTGTTCATCAACGATGCGGGGAAACGCGACGCCGCCCGGGCCCGCACCCGGGATTTCCTGGCCGCCTGCCGGGCCGGATACAAGCAGGTGCGCACCGAATTGATGGAGCCGCAGCTGGTCTGGTCGACCGAGCCGGTGAGCGACCTCGGCGCGGCGCGCCACGCCCTCGCCTCCTTGCGCAGCGGCCTCGGCTCGCTCGCCTCCGCCCGCGGCCTCGCCCTGATGGCGTCGGGCACCCACCCTCTCGCGCAGTGGAGCCGGGTGCGCCCGCGCGACCAGGCCGCCAAGGGCCGGGTTCTGCGCGACCTTCAGATGGTCGGCAGCCGCAACGTGGTCTGCGGGCTCAGCGTCGGGGTCGGCGTGCCTTCGGGCGTGTCGCGTGTCGACCTGATGAACCGGATGCAGCCCTATCTCGCCCTGCTGCTGGCGCTGTCGACCTCGTCGCCGTTCTGGCAGGCGCAGCGCACCGGGCTCCTCGGCTACCGCCTCGCCGCCGCGCGGGAACTGCCCCGCAGCGGCCTGCCGCCGCTCTTCCGCGACGAGGCGGATTACGCCCGCTACCTCGACACCGTGATGGGCGCCGGCGCCCTCGACGATCCGCGCCACGTCTGGTGGGTGATCTGCCCGTCCCCGACGGGGCCCGGCCTCGACCTGCGCATCGCCGACAGCTGCACCCGCCTCGACGACGCGCTGGCGATTGCGGCGCTCTACCGCTGCCTGGTGCGCCGCCTCGCCCGCGAGCCGGAGCGCCACCGCGACCTTACCGGCGCCTCGCAGGCGATCGCGGCGGAGAATTGCTGGCGGGCGCAGCGCTACGGCATCCACGGCAGCTTCGTCTGCGAGACGACGCGCACCGCGCGTCCGGTGGCGACGGTGCTCGCCGAGACCCTGGCGCTGGTCGCCGAGGATGCCCGGGCGCTGGCTTGCGAGGCCGAGCTCGACCTCGCCCGCTGGA
This sequence comes from Methylobacterium sp. EM32, assembly GCF_040593685.1. NCBI lineage: Bacteria > Pseudomonadati > Pseudomonadota > Alphaproteobacteria > Hyphomicrobiales > Methylobacteriaceae > Methylobacterium > Methylobacterium sp. EM32. The sequence goes on from NZ_JBEXZS010000137.1 coordinate 26,682, forward strand.
TCGTCGCCCGCGGCACCAGCGCCGACCGCCAGCTCGCCCTGTTCACCGAGGCGCAGGGGCGCGGTCTGCCGCCGAGGGAGGCGCTGGCCGAGGTGGTGGACTGGCTCACCGCCGAGACGGTGGGGGCGAACCCGACGCGGCATTGATATCCTGGTCGAGGCGACCGCCAGTCTTGAGATTCCCCGTGTCATTCCGGGGCCGCGTAGCGGAGCCCGGAATGACACGGAGAGTGGAGAGACCGTCGAGAAAGTCAGATTGGCTCCGAGTCAGTCGCAGGCCTCGTGGCAGACGGCCTCGATGTTGTAGCCGTCCGGGTCGATCACGAACGCCGCGTAGTAGTTCTCATGGTAGCGTGGGCGCAGGCCGGGACGGCCGTTATCCGCGCCGCCCGCCGCGAGTGCGGCGGCGAAGAAGGCGTCGACGGCCGCCCGCGACGATGCGCTGAAGGCGAAATGGATCTGTGGAGCGGGGGGAGCGCCGACGGCGATCCAGAAATCTCCGCCGGGATCGCGCGACCGTCCCTCGCCCGCGGCCACGCCGAACCCGACCGCGGCGGCCCCGTCCCGCGTCACGACGTAGCCCAAGGGCGCGAGCGCCGCGGCGTAGAAGCGCCGGCTCCGGTCGAGGTCGGACACGTCGATGGCGAGGTGATCCAGCACGCATCGTTCTCCCTCGGCGCGGAGGCGATGCCGCGTCGTTCACGCCCCGTCGGGCGGCGACAGCGGTACGCTGCGCCTCACCGCCCCACCGTACACTCGATCTGCCCGTGCGGCTCGTCGGTCGCGACGAACACCTGGTTCGGGTTGTCGAGGCCGAACGGGGTCAGGTTCGCCAAGAGGTAGTGCTTGTTCGGGCAGGCGAGCGTGATCGTGGCGATCTCCGGCACCGCCTCGAGCGCGGCCGTGCCCATGCGGTAGAGGCTGTCCTGCAGGCTGTGGCTGTAGCTGCCGGAAAACACCCGCAGCAGCGTGTCGAGGATGCGCGTATTGGCGGCCTCGTAATCGGTGGGCTCCGAGCCCCAGAGCCAGGACGCCTCCATGCTGGTGGCGGCGATCCGGTCGTGGGTCTCGGGGATCGTGGTGTAGGGATCCTTGACGTAGTTGGCCCAGCCCGATTCCGTGCTCTTCAGGAAGGTGAAGCCCGACAGGCCGGATTCCACCACCGCGCCCGTGCGGGACAGCTCCACCCGGGCGAAGGGCTGGCCGTTGCCGTCGAGGGTGAAGGTGTGGGGGTGCGCCGCGCCGTCGACGGAGAGCCGGTTCCACCGGGTCTCGTGGCCGGTGACGGCGGCCGTCTCCATCTGCGGGTAGCTGTCGAGCAGGCGTTGCGCCACCGCGCGGCAGAATGCCTCCGTCGGCAGATCCGGGCATTCGCGGGCGACGATATAGACCACATTCTTGATCGTGTCGGTCGAGACGGTGTCGCGGTTGTCGGCGTGGGTGAAGGTGCGGTCGAAGGCGCCGGTCAGCATCGCCTTGACGGTCAGCTCGCGCACGTCGTGCCGGTCGCCGGCGCGATAGACGCGCATCACCCGCACCCGTCCCTTGCCGTAGGTCTTGTGCAGCAGGGTCATCGCTACCTCGTGGATCAGACGTGTTCGGCGGCGGCCGCCGCGGCGGAAGCGTCCCGCCCCGCCTGCTCGGTGCTGCCCACGCCGTTGAAGAAGGCGTTGAGCACGACCGCGGCGATCGAGGCGAGCAGGATGCCCGATTCGAGCAGCGGGTGCAGCGCGTGCGGCAGGTTGCGGAAGAAGGTCGGCGCCACGAGCGGGATCATGCCGAAGCCGACCGCGATCGCCACCACGAACTGGTTCTTCGGCTGGCCCCGGAAATCGACGCCTGTGAGGATGCGCGCGCCGGTGGCCGCCACCATGCCGAACATCACGAGCCCGGCGCCGCCAAGCACCACCTGCGGCACCGCCTCGACCAGGGCCGCCATCTTCGGCAGCAGGCCGAGGGCCAGCATGATCACCCCGCCCGCCACCGTGACGTAGCGCGAGCGCACCCCCGTCACCCCGACGAGGCCGACATTCTGCGAGAACGAGGTGTAGGGGAAGGTGTTGAAGATGCCGCCCAGGAGCGTGCCGAGCCCGTCGGCCCGCAGGCCCCGCGCCAGGTCCTTCTGCGACACTGGCCGGCCGGTGATCTCGCCGAGCGCCAGGAACATCCCGGTCGACTCGATCATCACCACGATCATCACGACGCACATCGTGGCGATCGGCACCAGATGGAACTGGGGCCAGCCGAAATGGAACGGCAGGACGGGGGCGAACCAGGGTGCCGCCGCGACCTTGTCGAGATGCATGAGTCCCAGGAACGCCGCCAGCACCGAGCCGGCGACGATGCCGAGCAGCACCGCGACGTTGGCGAGGAACCCCCGGCCCCAGCGGATCAGGGCGAGGATCGTCAGGAGCACCAGGAAGGCGATGCCGAGGCCGCCTCCTTGCGCATAGTTCGGGTTCGGGACCGCGGCGGGCACGCCGTCGATCATCTTCGTCAGCGTCGGCTGGCCGCCGCCGGCCCAGTTGATGCCGACCCGCATCAGCGAGATGCCGATGACCAAGATGATGGTGCCGGTGACGACCGGCGGAAACAGCGGCAGCAGGCGGCTGACGAAGGGCGCGACCATGAGGCCGAAGATTCCGGCGGCGATCACCGAGCCGTAGATGCCGAGGAGCCCGATCCCGGGCGTGGCCGCCATCGACAGCATCGGCCCGACCGCCGCGAAGGTCACGCCCATCATCACCGGCAGGCGGATGCCCACACCCGGCAATCCTGCCGACTGGATCAGGGTCGCGAGGCCGCAGGCGAACAGGTCGGCGCTGATCAGGAAGGCGACCTCTTCGGGCGGCAGCCCGAGCGCCCGGCCGATGATCAGCGGCACCGCGACGGCGCCGGCATACATCACCAGCACGTGCTGCAGGGCCAGCGGCACGAGGCGGGCCGGCGGCAGCATCTCCTCGACGGCGTCGGCGGGATCGACTGGCATGAGGCGCGTCTCTTCTTGGCGGTCCGAGGGCGGCGCGGGCGGGCCGACTGGACGCTCCTTTGCGTCGCGCCGGCGCCTCATCATCCCCCATCCTGCGGCCGCCGCAAGCGCCGTGCCAGGGCCCGCCCGGGTTGCGCGGGCGCACACCTGGGTATTTGTTCACCATTCCGGGCCGACACTGCCCACGCGGCCGGCACCCCGATCCGGGGGACGGCCGCGTTCCGTTTGACGTTCAGGCAAAGGCAGCCATGCGAACCATCGTGTATGCCGACGGCGGCTGCGATCCCAATCCCGGCCCGGGCGGCTGGGGCGTGGTGATCGAGGCGCCGGAGGGCACCGTCGAGCTGTGCGGGGGCGATCCGCAGAGCACCAACAACCGCATGGAATTGACCGCGGCGATCCGGGCGCTGGAGCATTTTCCCGAGGGCGCGGCGATCGAGATGCGCTGCGACAGCCAGTACGTGATCAAGTCCGTCACCGAGTGGATCCGCGGCTGGAAGCTCAAGGGCTGGCGCACCACCACCGGCCCGGTGAAGAACGTCGAACTGATGCAGCGCCTCGACGAATTGGCGGCGCGGCGCGACGTGCGCTGGGTCTGGGTGAAGGGCCATGCGGGGCATGCCGGCAACGAGCGCGCCGACCGGCTGGCGGCGCAAGGGCGGCGCCAGGGCCTCGGCCTGCCGCCCCGGCCCGACATCGCGCCAGCCAAGTTGCCAGCCAACGCGCCGGCCGCCCCCGCGAGCGCCCCGACCGCGCCCCTGCCGGAGCCGGCGCCCCGCGGCACCTCGATCCCGGTGGACGGGGCGCTCGGCCTGCGCCTCTCGCGCGCCGCCAAGCAGGCCGGCACGACGCCGCAGGCTTATGCCGACGAGGTCCTGCGCCTCGCCCTCGATCTCGGGCCCGAGGGGCTGGCGCTGCTGCGCGACGCGAAGGCGCGGAAGATGCCGGCGGCGTGAGACGCAGCCCGTGACCGCCTTGGCGGCACAAACATCCTCGCTGGCCGCACCATTTCCACCGCACAGGGTCATCCCGGGGCCGCGCAGCGGAGCCCGGGATCCAGAACCGCAGGACATTCAGCAAAAGGGCGAGAGGCGTTCCGCTTCGCTCTGCACCACCAGAGGTTCTGGATTCCGGGCTCCGCTGCGCGGCCCCGGAATGACGCGGTAACCGCGAAATCCGTGAAGCGAGACCTTTTGACTCCTCACGCGCTCTTGGGGAACGGCACCACCGTATCGTCGGCCGCCCCCGCATTCCCCCGCACCACCGCCTCGATCATCCGCGCCAGCGTCGCCTGATCGTAGGGCTTGGCGAGCCGCGGCAGGCGGGCGGCCTCGTCGGGGCCCGCCTCGGCGGAGCCGGCGAAGTCGGCGTAGCCCGTGGCGAGGATCACCTTGAGGCCGGGCCGCTCGGCGGCGATGCGGGCGGCGAGCTGGAGGCCGGTCATCTCCGGCATGGCGTGGTCGGTGAGCACCAGGTCGAGGGTGCGGGCGCGGCGCATCAGCTCCAGCGCCTCCTGGCCGGAGCGGGCCTCGATCACCCGGTGGCCGAGATCCTCCAGCATCGCGGCGCTGTTCTCGAGCACCAGGGGATCGTCGTCGACGACGAGGACGACCTGCGGCGCCACGCTCCGGGGGAAGGCGCGGCGGGCGGGCGCCTCGTCCGGCACTGCGGCGATCCCCGGCGCCGCCACCGGCAGCCAGATCTCGGCGGTGGTCCCGGCGCCCGGCCGGCTGCGCAGCACCAGGCGGCCATGCGACTGCGCCGCGAGACCGTGCACCATCGAGAGGCCGAGGCCAGTGCCGCGGCCGACGCCCTTGGTGGTGAAGAACGGCTCCTGCGCCCGGGCGAGCGTCGCCTCGTCCATGCCGGTGCCGGTATCGGTGACCGCGAGGCTGAGCATCGAGTCACCCGCCCCGTCCCCCGGCTCCAGACGGGCCGCGACCGTGACGGTGCCGCCCTCCGGCATCGCGTCGCGGGCATTGACCACGAGGTTGAGGAGCGCGAGCTCGAGCTGGTGGGCGTCGACCAGGGCCGGCGGCAGGCCGACGGGAAACCGCGTCTCGATCCGGACGCCGGGGCCGATCGAGCGCTGCAGGAGGTCGGTCATGTCGCGCACCAGCCGCGCGAGGTCGACCGCCGCCGGCTTGAGGTCCTGGCGCCGGGCGAAAGCGAGCATCCGCTGGGTCAGGGCCGCGCCGCGCTCGGCGCCCTGGACCGCATTGTCGAGCAGGCGCAGCATGCGCGGATCGTCGGGCAGGCGCTTGCGGAGCAGCTCGAGGCTGCCCAGCACCGCCATCAGCAGGTTGTTGAAGTCGTGGGCGACGCCGCCGGTGAGCTGGCCCACCGCCTCCATCTTCTGCGCCTGGGCGAGCGCGCCTTGCGCCTGCTCCAGCGCCTCCTGGGCGCGCTTGCGCTCGGTGATGTCGCGGGTGACCTTGGCGAAGCCGACGAGCCGGCCGTCCTCGCCGATGATCGGGTCGATGACGACGCTGGCCCAGAACCGCGTGCCGTCCCGGCGCAGTCGCCAGCCCTCGGCCTCGAACTTGCCGCTCTCGGCGGCGGTGGCGAGCGCCCGGGCCGGCACGCCCGCCGCCCGGTCCTCCGCGGTGTAGAAGCACGAGAAGTGCCGGCCCACGATCTCGCCGGCTTCGTAGCCCTTGATCCGGCGGGCGCCGGAATTCCAGTTCGCCACCACGCCGTCGCGGTCGAGCATGAAGATCGCGTAGTCGGTCACGCTCTGGAGGAGCAGGCGGTAGCGCTCCTCGCTGGCGCGCAACGCCGCGGCCTCGCGGGCCGCGCGCTGCGAGACCCGGCGGTCGATCGCGGCGGCCAGCAGCGCGAGGGTGAAGACCAGGAAGGTCACCGCCGTGACGCCGACGGCGAGGCGGACCTGGTCGACCCCCGCCCCGGCATGGTCCACATCGGGGGCGTGCGAGACGTGCAGGCCCTGCATCGCGGCGTAGTGCATGCCCGCGATGGCGAGCCCCATCGCCCCGGAGGCCGCGACCCGCAAGAGGAGCCCGGTCTCGCCCAGCGCCAGCCGGATCGCCACCGTGGCGGCCCCGACGGCGATCAGCACCGAGGCGGCGGTCCAGGCCGGATCGTGGTGGAGGGCGGCCGGAACCCGCATCGCCGCCATGCCGGTATAGTGCATCGAGGCGATGCCGAGCCCGGTCACCAGCCCCGCCGCGACGATGCTGCGCGGTCCGGCGCCCGGCCTGCGGGCGACGGCAAGGCCGAAGGCCGTGACGATCACCGGGAGCGCGAGGGAGAGCAGCGTCAGGCCGAGATCGTAGGTGACCTCGAGGCCCGGCAGGCGGAAGGCCAGCATCGCCACGAAGTGCATCGACCAGACGCCGCCGCCGAGCACCAGGGCGGCGGTCATCAGCCAGGCCCACCGGGCCCAGCCGGACGCCGCCTTCATCCGGCCCGCCAGATCCAGCGCCACGAACGACGCCAGCATCGCGATCGCGACGGACAGGGCGACGAGGACGGGATCATGGACGCCGGCATGCGCCATTCGGGGACCTCGGGATACGCGTCGGACCGCTGCCGGACCGGGGCGGTCCAACCCCCGGCCGGGCCGGGGGATACGAACCGTCTCTCATACCGCAGCTTGCCCGCCCGCGCGATGCGCGAAACGGGCGGTGCACCGCCGGCTCCGGTTATCCGGCGGTGTGTGGCATCACCAGGCGGTCGGCTTCGGGTTGCGCTCGTCGAAGCCCTTCTGGTGCCAGTAGGGGTAGATCGGCGTCTCGTGGCTCGCGGCGTCGAGGCGGGCGAACTGGGCAGGGTCCAGGGTCCAGCCGACGGCGCCGAGATTCTGCTTCAGCTGCTCCTCGTTGCGGGCGCCGACCACGATGTTGGCGACGGTCGGGCGGCTGAGCAGCCAGTTGAGCGCCACTTGCGCCACGCTGCGCCCGGTCTCGGCGGCGAGTTCGTCGAGGACGTCGACCACCCGGAACAGGGCCTCGTCGGCGACCGGCGGCCCGCCCTCGGCGCCGCCCGACGCGATGCGCCCGCTGGTATTGGCGCCGCGGCGGATCTTGCCGGTGAGCCGGCCCCAGCCGAGCGGGCTCCACACCATCAGGGCGACGCCCTGGTCGAGGCCCAGCGGCATCAGCTCCCACTCGTAGTGGCGGCCGACCAGCGAGTAGTAGCCCTGATAGGCGACGTAGCGCGCCAGCCCGTAGCGCTCGGAGGTCGAGAGCGCCTTCATCAGCTGCCAGCCCGAGAAGTTCGAGGCGCCGATATAGCCGATCTTGCCCGCCCGGACGAGGTCGTCGAGGGCGCGCAGGGTCTCGTCGACGGGGGTGAGCGCGTCGAACCCGTGCATGAAATAGACGTCGATGTGATCGGTGCCGAGGCGCTTCAGGCTCGCCTCGCAGGCGCGCACGAGATGGTAGCGCGAAGACCCCTTGTCGTTCGGCCCCTCGCCCATCGGGAAGGTCGCCTTGGTGGAGATCAGCGCCCGGTCGCGCTTGCCCTTCAGCGCCTGGCCCAGGATCTCCTCGGAGGCGCCCTGCGAGTAGATGTCGGCGGTGTCGAAGAAGTTGACGCCGGCGTCGAGGCACAAATCGACCATCCGGCTCGCCTCGGCGACGTCGGTCCGGCCCCAGCGCTGGAAGAACTCGTTGCTGCCCCCGAAGGTGCCGGTGCCGAGGCTGAGGACCGGAACCTTGAGGCCGGAGCGGCCGAACTGCCGATAGTCCATGGGGCGAGCCCTCGTCTGGCGCCGGGCGCGGGCCCGGGCGGGGTGCGATGGGGATGTCTTAGGCGCCGATCAAGCGACGACAACCCGGATCGGCGCCGGGTGGGCCTGCGTCCGATGTCTGACGCTTCCCGCTTCCCCCGTCGAGGCGGGGCGGGCCGCCTCACGCCACCTGCCGCAGCTCCGGCGCCGCGAGCTCCACCCGGTCCCGCCCCTGCGCCTTGGCCTGGTACAGCGCCCGGTCGGCGAGGCCGAGCAGGGCTTCGAAGCCGCCCGCACCCGGATCGCCGGTGCTCCGGGCGACCCCGACGCTGACCGTGACCGCGAGGCCTGGTGCCGGATCGGGGCGCATCGCCGCCACGGCGAGGCGCACGGCCTCGGCGGCGGCCGCCGCCTCGGCGGTGCCCGCGCCGGGCAGCAGGCAGGCGAATTCCTCGCCGCCGAGGCGCCCGAACGCCGCCCCCGCGGGCAGGACCCGGCGGGCGGCGGCGCAGAAGCCGATCAGGACCGCGTCGCCCACCGCGTGGCCGAAGGTGTCGTTGACCCGCTTGAAATGGTCGAGGTCGAACAGCAGCAGGGCGCAGGGCCCGGCCGCGAGCGCGCGGCGGGCCTCTGCCGCCAGCGCCCGGCGGTTGGCGATGCCGGTGAGCGGGTCGGTCTCGGCGGCGCGGCGCTGCTCGGCCTCGAGGCGCTCCTTGGCCATCGCCATGAACAGCACCGAGATCGCCACCGTGTAGAGCAGCGCCACGAACGAAAGAACCGCCACCCAGAAGGTCTGGTCCGGGGTGCCGGACGGCGGTGCTGGCAGGACCAGGATGGCGGGAATCCGCACCCATAGCAGCAGCGCCTCGCTGGCGAGCAGGATCGCCGCCGGGGCCCGCGACGGCAGCTGCTCGCCGCGATGGTGCCAGAGGGTGCGGGCGGCGAGCGCGCAGGCGAGGCCGGCGATCGCCGAGGACAGGATCACCCGGGCGCCGAGGGAGGCGTAGAAGGCCGGCACCAGGCAGGCAGCGAGCCAGACGAGCGGGCCGGCGGCGATCCAGGGCAGCGGGACGCGCCACCCCTCGAACGAGCGGGCGCCGCCCCAGATCAGCCCGTAGGCCCCGAGCATCACCGCGTTGGCGAGGCCGACCGACAGCCAGTCCGGGATGATGCCGCGCAGACCGAACAGCGTGACCGCGACGGCGCCGACGAGCTGGGCCGCGCCGAGGAAGCCCAAAGCCCGGGTCTGCCGGGCCTGGCTCCAAGACAGCAGGTACAGCGCGCCCATCACGACCATCACGAAGACGGTCACGGTCACCAGGGTCGGCGCGTCCAGCTTCATCCCATGGGTCCCGCCTCGCCGACTCGGCACCGGGTTGTAACACGGCCAATGCCCGAAGAATGCTCAATCCGGGCCGCGAAACCCTCAAATGGGTGAGAGACGAGGAAAAATATCGGCCGCCGCGGTGGACTAAAGACTAACAGATGGGCCTGATCCGCCAAGCTCACGCCGTTTAGCCGTCGCCGAACTCAGTCCGACAGGCGGCGGAAGCGCCAGGCCACGCGGGCGCCGTCGGCGGCGGTGAAGTGGAGCACGATCTGCTCGGTGCGGCGGGCGCCGTTGAGGGCGGCGAAGAACACGCTCTCCTCGATCACCGGGTCGATCTCGTCGGCCTCGAACAACCAGGGCGCGCCGGCCCCGGCGAGCCGCACGCCGCGCCCGACCCGGCTCGCCCGCACGCTCGGGTGGAGATGGAAGCGGATCGCCGCCTCGGCAGGACCGCCCCGCCCGGTGGCGTCGCGCACGAAGCCGTCATGGCCCTCCAGCAGGGCGCCGTCGGGATGCAGGCGCCAGCGCCGCTCGTGGAGGAGGCCGAGCGTCGGGGCGTAGCCGTCGTGCCGGGCGGCGAGCACGGCGGCGCCGGCCGCGTCGGAGCCGCGCTCGACCGTGACCTCGGCGGGCCCGCGCACGACGATCGGCCCCATCCGGCGCTTCAGCCAGGCAGCGAGGGGATGAATCACGCTGGGCTGCGGCAGGGCGAGGAAGCGGCAGGACGAGGAATCGGCGAGGCAGGCGGTGGAGTGGGCGGCGGTGGTGCGGGCGAGCTCGCGCATCTCCTCGCCGGTCGCCGGCATGCCGCAATTCACCACCAGCCGCTGCGGCCCGCAGGACAGCTCGAAGGACAGGCAGCCGGCTCCCGCCGCGGCCGAGTAGGCCGGCGGCGGGACGGCGCCGATATCGGCCACCACCAGGGTGCCGCCCCCGCCCTCGAGGCGGGCATAGCCGGTATGGGGCGCGTGCATCAGGGGCTTCGCGAGCGCCCCGTCATAGATCAGCAGGGTGGCGAGCTGGTCGGCGGCGGTCGCTCCCATGCCGTTGTGGTGGCCGAGCGAGGCGTCGCCGTGGCGCAGGAGGCGCAGGAGCGGCAGCATCCGGTCGATGGCGTTGAGCAGCGCCTCCGGCGGGGCGATATCGCGGCTGAGAAAACTCTGGCGCAGGGGCAGGAGGTCGAGGAGCAGGTCCTTGGCGAAGCCCGGATCGCGGCTGCGATGGCCGCCATCGGGCAGGATCTGGCGCGTCAGCTCGCGGTGGAGGAGCCGCGTGCCCCGGCGCAGGACCGGCTCGAACCCCTCGCAGCACAGGCCCGCATAGGCGAGCGCCACCGCGGCGGCGAGCCGGTCGCGGGGCATGATCCCGCGGCGCAGGGCCCGGTCGAGGCTGCGGGTCGAGCGGCCGATCAGCTTCAGGAAAGCTTGGTAGAAGGCGTGGTCGGCCCCCTCCAGCACCAAGGGCGACTGGCACAGGAGCGAGATCAGCCGCCGTGCCACGACGGCCGGGCGCTGCGCCAGGTCCTGGTCGCCGCGGCCGGCCATGAAGTCCTGCACGAAGGCACGGGCATTGGAGCGCGACAGCGCGCTCTCGGCGGCGCGCAGGTGGCGCAGCCAGCCGAAGCCGTAGAGCTCCTCGCCCCATTGGGGCGAGGGCGGCGCGAAATCGAACGGCGAGCGCCCGCCGGTTGCGAGCGCCCGGCCGGCGAAGACGAACAGCCCGGCATAGATGTCGGCCGCGATGGTCGCGTCGCTGGTGCGCAGGTCCTGCGGCGCGATGACGAGTCCGGTCGGGCGCAGGCGGGCCAGCGCCGAGGGGCGCGAGGTCGCACGCACGCCGGCAGCCCGCAGGACGCGCCCCGCCTCGTGCCCGACGAGCCGGTAGAATCGCCAGCGGTCAGGCCCCCAACCCACGCCACCTCCTGCCCAAGTCTTTCTTGCCCAAGTATTTCTTGCCCAAGCATTGTCTGCCCAAGCATTTTCCGACGAAGCGGGGACCGGTTCGTCGCGGACATTGCGGTACACGAAAAGACCGAGGGCTCTGCCCGAGCGCAGCGCGATCGGGCCGTACCCTCGGAGGCCGGTGTCGGGCGGCCGCTCCCGTCAAGGAATGGTCAAGGATCATCGCGGGGTCAAACCGCCGGATCGCCCCGTGAACAGGTTCCTCACGCGGCCTTGCGCTCCAGCCGCACGGCGTAGAAGCCGTCGAGCCCGCCGCGGCCCTCGTCGGGCCAGTGCGACGGCAGGGTGCGCAGGTCGCCCGACGCGGTGACGAGGGCGGAATCGCCGACCTCCTCCGGCGCGATCGGGCGGCGGGCGAAGTCCGGATGGCGCCTGAGGAAGGCCTCGGCCTGCGCCTCGCCCTCCTCCGGCTCCAGCGAGCAGGTGCAGTAGACGAGGCGCCCGCCCGGGCGGGTGAGCCGCGCCGCCTTGTCGAGGAGCCGGGTCTGGAGCCCGGTGAGGCGCAGGAGGTCGCCCTCGCGCTTCGACCAGGCGACGTCCGGGTGGCGCCGCATCGTGCCGGTGGCGCTGCACGGCGCATCGAGCAGCACCGCGTCGAAGGGCTGGTCCTCCGGCAGCGTCAGCGCGTCGACGGCCCGCACCTCGGCCGAGAGCCCGAGCCGGGCGAGGTTCGCCTCGAGTCGGCGCAGGCGCGGGGCCGAGCGGTCGACCGCCACCACCTCGGCGCCGGCCGCGGCGAGCTGGGCGGTCTTGCCGCCCGGCGCGGCGCAGAGATCGGCGACCCGCTCGCCCGGCCGCACGCCGAGGAGATGGGCCGGCAGCGCCGCCGCGGCGTCCTGCACCCACCAGGCGCCGTCCTGGAAGCCCGGCAGCTCCGGCACCGGGGTGCGGGCATCGTCGAGGCGCAGGCTTAAAGACCCCGGCAGGCGCCGGCCCTCGAGGCCCTCCGGCATCGGGGCGCCGGGGCGCAGGGTCAGGTCCAGGCCCGCCCCGCGGGCATTGGCGGCGGCGATGGCCCGGGCGGTCTCCTCGCCATAGGCGGCGATCCAGCGCCGCGCGAGCCAGCCCGGCGTGTTGAGGTGCAGGGGGTCGGCGTCGCCCTCCTGGCGGATCGCGTCGCGCTCGCGGACGATCCGGCGCAGGACCGCGTTGGCGAGGCCGGCGAGGTGCTGCAGGCCGGGCTCGGCCTTGGCGAGGCGCACCGCCAGGTCGACGGCGGCGTGGTCCTGGACGTTGAGGTAGAGGATCTGCGCCGCGCCGGTGGCGAGCAGCGCGACGAGACCCGGCTGGTCCTCCGGCAGGCCCTTGGCCAGGCGCTGGTCGAGCGCGTGGAAGATCACCCCGAGATGCCGGAACGTCGCGGTGGCGATGGCGCGGGCGAGGCCCGCATCCTGGGGCGACAGGGCGGCGCGGTGGACGACCGGCTCCATCGCGTCCTCGAGCGCGGTGCCGCGGTTCTTGCCGAGCAGGTCGGCCACGATCCCCCAGGCGAGGCGCCGCGCCGGCAGGCCGGCGACCTCCGAGCCCGTGCCCCCCGAGCCTTGTCCCCTCGAGCCCTGGTCCCTGTTGTTCTGTCCGTCCATCCTCACTCCGCCGCGCCGCTCGCGCGGATCTTCAGGCCCGGGACCGGGCCCGACCTTGACGCTGCCGCCCGCGCCCTCCACCTCGGGGGAACCGGCGACCTTCGCTCCCGGGGTGGCATCCGGCCGCCCGAGATGCAAGCGCCGCAATTGTGATGCGATCGAGAGTCGACCGATGAGCGAGAGCGAGGCCCCCGCCCCCGAGACCAGGACCCTGTCGCCGGCCGCGCAGCGCGCCCTGGCCGAGGCCGAGGCCCGGCGGGCCGAGATCGATGCCCGGGCCGAGGAGATCCGGCGCGAGCGCGAGATCAACGGGCGCGGCGGGCTGGAGCCGGTGCGCTACGACGATTGGGAAGTGAAGGGTCTGGCGACCGACTTCTGAGCGGCGATCGTCACGGCAGGACCGACTTCGAGGGAGAACCGGATGGGATTGCTCGACGGCCTGCTCGGCCACGGCAGCGACGTGGCGCCGGAGGCGGTGGCCCAGGAACTCGACGGGATGCTGATCCCGGGCGAGACGGTGCAGGTGGCGTTCCGGGTGATCCGCGACCTGATGGTCTTCACCGATCGGCGGATGATCCTGGTCGACAAGCAGGGGCTGACCGGCCGCAAGGTCTCCTACCTCACGGTGCCCTACCGGGCGATCACCTCGTTCTCGATCGAGAATGCCGGCAGCTTCGATTTCGATTCGGAATTGACGATCTGGGTCTCGGGCCGGCCCGACCCGATCTCGCGCACGCTCAAGCGCGGGGCCGACATCCGCGGCATCCAGCGGGCGATCGCCGCGACGCTGCGGTAGCCCTTCGGGAACGCCCGCCACCCGCTCCCGTTGGGGTCGCGAGACGTCCCCGAGAGGAGCAGGATCATGGGCGATACGACGATCAAGAAGGTGTCCGGCAAGCAGTCGCCGCAGGGGCCGGACGGCCAGCGCTATCTCGCCTCGGGCAAGCACGTCGCGATGCGGCTGTGGGTCGACGAGCCGCCCACCGACGACAAGCCGAGCGCGGCCCGTGACTACGAGACCGTCGGCTACGTGATCTCCGGCCGGGCCGAATTGGTGGTCGAGGGCCAGGCCGTGCGGCTGGAGCCGGGCGATTCCTGGCTGGTGCCCGCGGGTGCGACGCACACCTACCGCATCCTCGAGACCTTCACGGCGGTCGAGGCCACCTCGCCGCCCGCGCAGGTGCACGGGCGGGACGGCTGACCCGTCAGCGCGTCACCACCACGGTAGCGCCGACCTGGACGCGGCCGTAGAGATCGGCCACGTCCTGGTTGTACATGCGGATGCAGCCATAGGACGCGAAGGTGCCGATCGAGCCCGGCCGGTTGGTGCCGTGGATCGCGTACTCGCCCCGATCGAGGGTGAGGGCCGCGGCGCCCATCGGGTTGCTCGGCGAGCCGCCGGCGATCACCTCCGGCAGGCGGGGATTGTCCCGCTTCACCTCGTCGGGCGGCGACCAGGCCGGCCGGAGGTATTTTCCGTCGATGCGGGCGTAGCCGGTCCATTGCTTGCCGGCCTTGCCGACCGCGACCGGATAGCGGATCGCCGTCCCGTCGCCGTTGATGAAGTACAGCCGCCGCTCGGCGGTCCGCACCACCACCGTGCCGGCCTCCGCCGTCGCGTCGAAGGCGACCAGTTCTCGCGACGCGGCCGGTCCGGCCGCCATCGTCGCCGCGACGACCATCGCCGCAGCCCATCCACTCTGCTTGTGCATCCCTGCGGTCCTCGAGCGTGACCTTATCAGCCCCGTGATAATCCGCCGGGAAACCTGTCGTTCCGGTTGGCAAAGATGCTTGCCGGGGGGTGAAGAGCGGGGTGGCGAGCGAGAGAGTTAAGGGACGGTATGCACCGCAACCTCAACCCTCCCCCTCTGCGGGGGAGGGTGGCGAACGGAGTGAGCGCAGCGGGACGAAGTCCCGCCGAGAGGGGACGCCGCGTCCGGAAAAGACTGAACCGTTCTGCGAGGTGCCTCCTGGATCCCCGTCGCGCTGCCCCTCTCGGCGGGACTGCGTCCCGCGGCCCCGGCTCCGCCGGGCACCCTTCCCCCGCAGAGGGGGAGGATCGGCGAGCGGCGCAGGCGCACCCTCTCGATCGTCACACCACCCGGAGCGGCTTCTCCAGCACCCGCAGCACCTGCGCCAGGTCGTGGCCGCGCTTCAGGATGCGCCCGGTCTCGGCGATCACCGCGTAGGCGCCCTGGCGCCGGGCGAGGCGGGGGTCCTTCTCGATGCGGTAGAGCGGCCGCTCGGAGGTGCGGCGGTGGATGGCGAACACCGCCTTCTCGCGGGTGAAATCGATCGTGTAGTCCCGCCACTCGCCCTCGGCGACCATCCGGCCGTAGAGGTTCAGGATGATGCGCAGCTCGTCGCGATGGAATGACACCTGCGGGACGGTGCGCGGGAACGGCACCACGTGCGCGCCGGTACTCCGGCTCTCGGCCGTCTCTCCTTCGCTCATCGTGTCTCCTGCCTGTCGGGGTGATTCGCGCCCGAGGGGCGCAGCTGTCCGGGGCCGGCGGTGAGGAGCCGGCGAACGACCCGGTCCCGACCATGATGTGATGGCGTCAACGGCCCCGCAAGGGTTGCGCCGGAGCGACACTGTGCCGGCAACTCACCGACGCGAAGCGGAAATACACGGGAAACGGCGCAATCGCCCACAAACCGCCACAATCGCGCCGCGCGCCGGCCTTGATGCGCGCGTAGAAATAGGTCGACCTCATGGCCCGGCCCGCCGGCCGCTCCGGTACCCAGCCCCCCAGCCCCCGCGATGCCGGCGGGCCGGGCCTCCTCCGAGGTTTCGAGACCCAAATGACTT
Source organism: Methylobacterium sp. EM32 (assembly GCF_040593685.1). Taxonomy (NCBI): domain Bacteria; kingdom Pseudomonadati; phylum Pseudomonadota; class Alphaproteobacteria; order Hyphomicrobiales; family Methylobacteriaceae; genus Methylobacterium; species Methylobacterium sp. EM32. The sequence goes on from NZ_JBEXZS010000137.1 coordinate 42,049, forward strand.
CAGGGCCGCCTCCTCGGAGCGCGGTCCTTTTTTGAGGCCCGGCCTCACGGCTGCATCCACATTTGCGCGGCCAGCGCCTTGGCGCGGGTGACCCGGATGTGGTCGAGCGTCCAGAACCCGATCGTCAGGGCCCCGGCGAGCAGTGCGACGGGCAGGGCAAGCGCCAGGAACGGGTTCTGTCGCGGCGGCGTGGTCATGCATCCTCCTCTTTCGTTCGGTCCCGGGGCGTGGGCCCCGGTGAGATCCCCTGACCTTCGGGAACGCGTCCGAGGCGCGAGAGGTGCCAGCGGACCGTCCATCCGCCAAGGGGTTTGTCACCCGGCGAGCGGCGCGAAGAAGCAGAACACGTAAGCGCCGCGGTGGCACCAGTGGTACCGCCCGTCCTGGCTCGGCCGCACTTTCGCCATCGGCACGAAGATTCCGTGCGTCTGGTAGCCGCCCGGCACCTCGACGGCGTCGGAGACCGGCTCGCAATCCTGGTCGGAGCAGCATTCGTAGGGGTACCAGGAATGCGCCGGCTGGACGAGGGAGAGCGCGGCGACGGCGAGGGCGACCTTCATGGGCAGCGTACCTCCAGCGGCTGAATCCGGACCGAGCGGGGCCGGACACCGGGAGCCGCATGCCGCGTGCCAGACGCCGCGAACCCGGCACCAGCGCGTCATCGACGCGCAGGGTGCTGGGGCCTCCTCCCCGGTCCGGCGCCTCGGTGCGCCTTCATGGCGGTGATCATCGCGCCGCGCCGCCCGAAAGGGAACGTCACCGGTTGCAGGCGCAGGGATTTCGAAACCGGAACGCGTGCACATCTGCGCGATGCGCCCCTTCGATGCCCGAGACGCCGCCCGCTATCCCGTCCTCATCGGCTGTGACGAGGTCGGCCGCGGCGCGCTCTGCGGCCCGGTGATCGTGGCGGCGGTGCATTTCGATCCGGCCGCCCTGCCCGCCGCCCTGCTGGAGGCGCTCGACGACAGCAAGCGCCTCGACGCCGCCACCCGCGAACGGCTGGCGCCGCAGATCGAGGCCGCCGGGCGCGTGGCGCTCGCCGGCGCCTCCCGCGATCTGATCGACCGGATCAACGTGCGCGCCGCCACCCTCGACGCCATGCGCCGCGCCGTCTCCCGCCTCGGCATCACGGCGGAGGTGGCGGTGGACGGGCGCGACGTGCCCCCCGGCCTCCCCTTGCCCTGCCGGGCCTTCATCGGCGGCGACCGGCTGGTGCCGCAGATCGCCGCCGCCTCGATCGTCGCCAAGGTGGTGCGCGACCGGCTGATGCGAGTGTTGGCGCTCCGCCACCCGGCTTACGCCTGGGAGCGCAATGTCGGCTACGGCACCGCCGTCCACCGGGCGGCCATGCTGCGCCTCGGCATCACGCGGCATCACCGGCTCAGCTTCAAGTCGAAGGTGTGAGGGGTCGTATGTCTCCCCGGCGCTTCCGCTTCCCGCACGGAGCGTCGTAAGGTCCCCCCGACGCGCAACGAGCCGAACGGCCGGCGCCGCCAGGGAGGAGACCGACGTGACCACGACGACCCCGAGGGCCGCCCGATGATGACCCCGATGTCGCGCCGGGTGATGAACCTCGCCCATGCCCTCACCCAAGCCGCCGCACGGCACCCGGACCGCCCGGCCATCGTCTGGGGCGAGCGGAGCTGGAGCTGGGCCGAGTTCGACGCCCGGGTCTCGGCGCTGGCCAGCGCGCTCAGGCAGCGCGGGATCGCGAAGGGAGACCGGCTGCTGGTCCATGCCCGCAACGGCAACGCCATCCTGGAGATCATGTACGCGGCGTTCCGGCTCGGCGCGGTGTTCGTGCCGACGAACTTCCGGCTGATGCCCGGCGACGTCGCCTACCTCGCGCAGCAATCGGGCGCGACCGCCTTCCTGTGCCACGCCGACTATCCCGACCACGTCGCCGCCGTGCGGGAGGCCTGCCCGTCGCTGAGCCGCGTCGTCGTGATCGGCGAGGGTCCGGCCACGGGCGAGGCCTACGAGGACGTGGTGGCGGAGGGTGCGGGGCAGGCCTTCGCGAATGCCGGCGTCGAGCACGACGACCCGTGCTGGTTCTTCTACACCTCCGGCACCACCGGCAAGCCGAAGGCCGCGGTGCTGACCCACGGCCAGATGGCCTTCGTCATCACCAACCACCTCTGCGACCTGATGCCGGGCACGGCGCCCGAGACCGACGCCTCCCTGGTGGTGGCGCCGCTCTCGCACGGGGCCGGGGTGCACGCGGTGGCGCAGGTCGCCCGCGCCGTCACCTCCGTGCTGCCGGCCTCAGAGCGCTTCGACGCGGCGGAAGTCTGGGGCTTGGTCGCGCACCACCGCATCACCAACATGTTCACCGTGCCGACCATCCTGAAGATGATGGTCGAGCATCCGGCGGTCGACGCCAACGACCATTCGTCCCTGCGCACCATCATCTACGCCGGCGCGCCGATGTACCGCGAGGACCAGAAGCGGGCGCTGCGCACCCTCGGCAAGGTCATCGTGCAGTATTTCGGCCTCGGCGAGGTCACCGGCAACATCACGGTGCTTCCCCCTGCCCTGCACGAGGCCGAGGACGGACCGGGGGTGAAGATCGGCACCTGCGGATTCGAGCGCACCGGCATGCAGGTGCAGATCCAGGACAATGAGGGCCGCGAGGTCGGCGCGAACGAGACCGGCGAGATCTGCGTCTGCGGTCCGGCGGTCTTCGCCGGCTACTGGGAGAATCCGAAGGCCAATGCCGAGGCCTTTCGCGACGGCTGGTTCCGCACCGGCGACCTCGGCTATCTCGACCCGGAGCGGTTCCTGTACATCACCGGCCGCGCCTCCGACATGTACATCTCGGGCGGCTCGAACATCTATCCGCGCGAGATCGAGGAGAAGATCCTGGCCCATCCGGCGGTGGCCGAGACGGCGGTGCTCGGCGTGCCCGACCCGACCTGGGGTGAGATCGGCATCGCGGTCTGCGTGCCCCGCGAGGGCATGGCTTTGTCCGAGGACGACGTGATGGCGTTCCTGTTCGAGAAGGTCGCCCGCTACAAGCTGCCGCGCCGGGTCATCCTGCGCGAGTCGCTGCCGAAATCCGGCTACGGCAAGATCACCAAGAAGATGGTGCGAGAAGAGCTGGAGGCGGCGGGCCTGCTGGCTGAGAAGGCGCAGGGATGAGCTCGCCCCTCACGTCATCCTTCGCCACCCTCGCCCAGCCCGGGCCCGTGCGGCCCGAGCGCTGGCTCGCCGCCGCAGGCAGCCCGATCCACCGCGCCTTCGACCTGGCGCCGGGGCGCACGCTCCTCGACGCCGTCGCCGGGCCGCTGGCGGAAGCCGGGATGCGGGGCGGCGTGGTGCATCTCACGGGTGGGAGTTTCTCACCCTTCTCCTACGTGATGCCGGCCCTGTCGTCGGACCCGCGCTTCGCGGCCTATTACAGCGAGACCTTCCGGCCCGAGGGCGAGACCCGGCTGGAGCGGGCGAGCGCGACCTTCGGCGAGCGCGACGGCGCAGGCTTCCTGCACGTCCACGGCACCTGGATCGAACCCGACGGGCGCCGCCGCGCCGGACACCTGCTGCCGGCGGAGGTGGTGATCGCCGACCCTGTCCGGGCCGAGGCCTGGGGTACGGCGGAGGCGGCCTGGCGTGTCATCCCGGATGCCGAGACCAATTTCTCGCTCTTCACCCCGGTCCCGCTGTCGCAGGCGCAAGCCGGCTGCCTCCTCCTGAAGATCCAGCCGAACGAGGAGATCCACGCGGTGGTCGAGGCGGCGGCCCGGACCCACGGTCTGTCCGTGGCGCGGGTGCGCGGCATCGGCAGCATCGTGCGCCCGGCCTTCGCCGACGGGCGGGTGATCCCCACCGATGCCAGCGAGGTGCTGCTTCGCGACGGGACCGTGCGGCCGGGGCCGGACGGCCTCCCGGTCGCACATCTCGACATCGCGGTAGTGGATGTCGCGGGCGGCATCCATGAGGGCGTCCTGCGCCGCGGCGCCAACGCCGCCTGCATCACCTTCGAGCTGTGCCTGACGGCGGAGTGAGGGCGTCGCGCGCGACGGCGTAGACGTGCACGTGTTCGTCGCGGCTGCGGGCCGGGGCGTGGATCACCGCCTCGCGCTGGAAGGTCATGCCGCAGGCCCGCATCACCGCGAAGGAGCCGGTATTCTCCGGCTGCGCGCTGGCCTCGATCCGGTCGACGTCGAGCCACGCGGCGGCGACCGGGAGCAGGGCCGCGATCGCCTCGCGCAGGATGCCGCGGCGGTGATGCGCCTCGCCGAGCCAATAGCCCAGCGTGGCGGTCCGCGGATCGTCGCGGGTCCGGTGCAGCATGATCCAGCCGAGGAGTTCGCCGCTCTCGCGGGCGGTCACCGCGAGCGAGAGCGCCTGCCCGGCTTCTGCCTGGGCGTGCGCCGTGGCGATCCGCTCCCGCGCCATCGCGACGGTGTAGGGTAGCGGCCAGGAGGCGAGCCACCGGCTCACCGCCGGGGTCATCATGGCGCTGGTCGCCTCGGCATCCTCGGGTGCGACGGGGCGGAGGTGGAGGCGGGGGGTGTCGAG
>NZ_JBEXZS010000138.1:0-36302 GCF_040593685.1 Methylobacterium sp. EM32
GGGGTGGCGGGGGAGAGGCGGGTGGAACTGCAGGAGGTGCGGTGACGAAGCGGCTACTCGGGCATCTCCGACACTTGCTCTGACTGTCCCCACCGTTTGCATATGCTCCGCGTCATTCCGGGGCCGCGCAGCGGAGCCCGGAATCCAGAACCGCAGGTGCACAAGAATAAGGCGGAACGCTTCCCGCTACTTTCTCAACCATCTGCGGCTCTGGATTCCGGGCTCCGCTGCGCGGCCCCGGAATGACGCGGAGGGTGGAAGTTATTCAGGGGCCAATCAAATGGCTCCGAGCGCCAAAGCCGAGGAGCCTCGTCCACCTCCTCACCCCACCCCTGGCAGGCACCCCTCCGTCACCCGCCATCCCCGTACCTCCACCGCGGTGTCGGCCGGCCCCGTCAGCATCAGGCCCACCGTCGCCTCGCTCTGGCGCTTGCGCATCCGAGTGGCGCCGTAGATCGTCTGCCAGGTGCCGCGGCGGGTGAGGTCGGCCTCCCGGCGGGCATGGGGCGCGGCGTCGACGAAGGCGAGGGCGGCCCGCGTCCCGCAAAAGTCCTCGGGCAGCCGGATCTCCGCCGCGACGACGTGGAGGCGGTTCGGCCGCAGGCCCGCGACCGGGTACGAGGCGGCGAGCGCGCCCGGCTCGGGCGCGGCGGCCGCCAGCGCGGGGCGGGTGGTGTCGGCAACTTCGAAAAGCAGCGGACCGCCGGGCGCCAGGGCAGGGGGCTCGACCAGGCTGTGGCGCAGGGCGTAGGCCCGGCCGCAGACCGCGAGCCAGCCCGGCAGGTCGGCGTCGGTCGCCGCGGCATAGGGGGCGAAGTGGGGCAGCGCGCCCTGCATCAGGCCCTCGCCGCGCCAGACCACCCGGCCGGGCGGCGCCTCCTCCGCCGCGCAGACCCGCAGCAGGGTCACCGGGCCGATCGCCCGCAGGGCGCCGAACAGGCGGCGCACCGCGCCCTCGCTCTCCCCGGGCGGTCCCTTGCGGACCAGGATTTTTTCCCCCGCCGCGAGGTCGGCGAGCAGCCGCTCCTTCAGGTAGTCGACCCGACGGATCTCGCGCGCCAGGATGTCGGCGGGCTTCACGCGGGGCGCGGTGTCGCCGGTGTGATAGGCGAAACCGTAGCGACGGCTGTGGCAGAACAAGTAGCCGCCGGCGCCGACCCGGACCTCGATGTCCTCCGCCCCGCCGTAATGGGCAAACCGCGTCTCGACCGCGTGGACGAGGTCGGCGATCGGCGCCGAGGAGAGGCGGAACAGCCCGAGGGGGTCAGCGCCGGCATAGCGCTGGGCGATGCCGAACTCGCAATTGTCGCCGAGGCTCTCGAAGGCACCGAGCAGGGCGGCCGCGCTGAGGCCGACCGGTGCCGGGGCGGCCTGGCGAAACAGCGCGATCATGCCGCCGACGCTTTGCCCGGGAACGACTCAGGCGCGCCGTCCCCGGCCAGGACCTTGCCGGGATTCAGGATGCCGAGCGGGTCGAGGGCGCCCTTGAGGCGGCGCATCAGGTCGAGGGCGACCGGGTCCTTGTAGCGGGTCAGTTCGTCGCGCTTGATCAGCCCGACGCCGTGCTCGGCGGCGATCGAGCCGTCCATGGCGTGGACGATGTCGTGGACGATGCGGTTGAAGCGCGGCCACTCGGCCAGGAAGGCGGCCTTCTCGGCGCCCACCGGCTGGGTCAGGTTGAAGTGGATGTTGCCGTCGCCGAAATGCCCGAAGGGACAGACCCGCACGCCCGGCATCTCTGCCTCGCAGGCCGCGGTGGCGCGTTCCAGGAACTCCGCCACCCGGGAGACCGGCACCGAGACGTCGTGCTTGATCGAGCCGCCCTCGTAGCCTTGCATCTCCGACAGGCTCTCGCGCAGGCGCCACAGGGCCGCGCCTTGCGCGGCGCTCTGGGCCAGCACCGCGTCCTCGGCGAGCCCGGCCTCGATCAGGTCAGCCGCTTGCGCCTCCAGCTCCTCGGGCGCGTCGGGCGCCGGCGAGGAGATCTCGACGAGGGCGTAAGCAGCGTGGTCGCCGGCGAGCGGCCGCACCGCCCCGGGGAGGTGGCGCAGCACCACCTCCAGGGGGAAGCGCGGCACGTACTCGAAGGCGGTGAGCCGGGGGCCGAGCCGGTCGCGCAGGCGCCCGAAGGCGTCGAGCGCCGCGCGCGCCGAGGCGAGGCCGAGGAAGGCGGTGGCCTTCGAGACAGGCTTCGGATGCAGCCGCAGCACGGCGGCGGTGATGATGCCGAGGGTGCCCTCCGAACCGACGAAGAGGTTCTTCAGGTCGTAGCCGGAATTGTCCTTGCGCAGGGCCCGCAGGCCGTTCCAGACCTGCCCGTCCGCCAGCACCACCTCGAGGCCGAGGGTCAGCTCGCGGGCATTGCCGTAGGCGAGCACCGCGGTGCCGCCGGCATTGGTGGCGAGGTTGCCGCCGATCCGGCACGAGCCCTCGGAGGCGAGCGAGAGCGGGAACAGCATCCCGGCGGCGTCGGCCGCCGCCTGGACGTTGGCGAGCACGCAGCCGGCCTCGACCGTGATGGTGGAATCAAGCGGATCGACCGCTCGCACCCGGTCGAGGCGGGCGAGCGAGATCACCACGCCGCCGAACGGCACGCCGCCGCCGACGAGCCCGGTATTGCCGCCATGGGCCACCACCGGCACCCGCGCGGCGGCGCAAGTCCCCACCACGAAGGCGACCTCCTGCGTGTCGCGCGGGCGCACGACCGCGAGCGCCTCGCCCCGGTAGAGGCCGCGGGTCTCGGCGAGGTGGGGGGCGAGGTCGGTCGCCTCGGTGAGGACGTGCGCGGGCCCGAGGCGGGCCGCGAGGGTGGCGAGCAGGCTGTGAGTCACGGGGCGCGCATCATGAGGCAGGAGGGTTGCGGCGGGACGGGATGGCGCACCGCGGCACCGCCCTCTAGATAGCGGTCGGCCGGCCCCTTTTCCAAGATGCGCGGCCCTTCGCGAAACTTCGCCCGAGACAGCAGCCCCATGCTCTCCGTGATCCCGAACCCGCCGCGCACCGCGCTCCCGATCCATGGCACCGACGACCTGTTTCCGGTGCGCCGGGTCTACTGTGTCGGGCGCAACTTCGCCGCCCATGCTCGGGAGATGGGCGCCGACCCGACCCGCGAGCCGCCGTTCTTCTTCATGAAACCCGCCGACGCCCTCCAGGTGGTGCCGGACGGGCAGACCGTGGAGCATCCCTACCCGCCGAAGACCGCGAACTACCACCACGAGGTCGAGCTGGTGGTGGCGCTCGCCAAGGGCGGAAGCGACATCCCGGTGACGGAAGCCCTCGACCACGTCTACGGCTACGCGGTCGGCCTCGACATGACCCGCCGCGACGTCCAGGACGAGGCCAAGGCCCTGCGCCGGCCATGGGAGCTCGGCAAGGCCGCCGACCTGTCGGGCCCCGTCGGCACGCTCAAGCCCGCTTCCGTGATTGGCCATCCGGACAAGGGCGCGATCACCCTGTCGGTCGATGGGACAATGCGCCAGAAAGGCGACCTCTCCGACATGATCTGGTCGGTGGCCGAGCAGATCGCCTACCTGTCGACCTACTTCGTGCTGGAGCCCGGCGACGTGATCTTCGCCGGCACGCCGGAGGGCGTCGGCGCGGTGACCCGCGGCCAGACCATGGTCGGGACGATCGAGGGCGTCGGCGAGATCCGCCTGACCGTCGTCTGAGCCTGTTTGGTTGGCGAGGACAGCACTGCGAGAAATCTTCCACCCTACCCGCGACCTCATCCTGAGGTGTCAGACGATCTTCAATCGCCTGACACCTCAGGATGAGGGTGCGGGTGGGATAAATTCTGCCAGCCAAGCAGGCTCTGAGTAAGGGAGATCGCCGGATGACGCGCCGACAGGCCCTGCTGATGCGGGGCGCCCACCTCGTCTGGCGCTTCACCCGCGGGATGACCCTGGGGGTGCGCGGGGCGGCGATCGATCCGGAGAACCGGGTCTGCCTCGTGCGCCACACCTACATGGACGGCTGGCACCTGCCGGGTGGCGGGGTCGAGCCGGGCGAGACGGCGCTCGCGGCCATGGCCCGCGAGTTCCGCGAGGAGACGGGAATCGTCCTCGACCCGAGCGCCGCGCCGTCCCTGCACGGCTTCTACTTCAACGACCGCGCCTCGAGGCGCGACCACGTTGCGCTCTACGTCGCCCGCACCTTCACGGTGCCGGTGCCGAAGGCGCCCGACCGCGAGATCGCGGCTGCCGCCTTCTTCCCCCTCGATGCCCTGCCGCCGGAGACCACCCCGGCGACCCGCGCGCGGCTGGCCGAGATCCGCGACGGAACGGCGCCCGCCGCGACCTGGTAGGGGGGCCCGGAAGCCGGCTCCGCAACCGACGCCGCAACCTCTTGCGCTCCCCGGCGGAATGGTGTTTATGCCGCTCATCGGCGCCGCCACGGTGACGCCGACGGAAAACAGCGAGCGGGTGTAGCTCAGGGGTAGAGCACAACCTTGCCAAGGTTGGGGTCGAGGGTTCGAATCCCTTCGCCCGCTCCAGTTTTTCAACGAGGCCGAACGGGTTTGGGCGGGTGTAGCTCAGGGGTAGAGCACAACCTTGCCAAGGTTGGGGTCGAGGGTTCGAATCCCTTCGCCCGCTCCAAGTTCGGACGGCCTGACAATGTGAGCGGGTGTAGCTCAGGGGTAGAGCACAACCTTGCCAAGGTTGGGGTCGAGGGTTCGAATCCCTTCGCCCGCTCCATTTTATCATCTGAATCAAATTAGATACGGTTTGAGCCGGCCTCGCTCTTTAAGTAATAAGAACGCATCGTCGACCTTGCGTCATGTGCGATACGTTATCTCAATCGAAGTCGCGGTACCCTGATCCGGCTCAGTCGAACACGCTTCGCGTTGGTCGAACCGGCACGCCCATCGATACCTCTCGACGTCATCCCGGGGCTCGCTGCAAGCGAGAACCCGCGGGATCCATAGCCGCTGACGATGCAGAACCCGGCGACGAGCGTTCCGCCTCATCCTGAACCGTCAGCGATTATGGATCCCGGGTTCCGCTGCGCGGCCCCGGGATGACGTGGAGAATGTCAGTACGGGGCAGACCTACCGGACAACCCCTCACGCCAGATCCTCCGGCAGCACCAGGCCCATCTCCTGCGCCAGCCAGCGGGCGAAGACCCGCAAGGGGGCCCGCCGCCGCGTTGTCGCCGGGTAGACGAGGTAGTGGCCGACATACGTCACGTCCTGCGCCAGCCCGCGGAGCGGCGCGACGAGGCGGCCGCTGGCGATCTCGCGCTCCGCCAGCAACGTCGATTCGAGCGCCACCCCGAGCCCGTCGGCGGCGGCCGCGATGGCGAGGAAGCTGCGGTCGAACCGTACGCCGAGGGGGCGCGGTGACGGCAGGCCGTTGCGGGCGAACCAGAGCGGCCAGCGCACCTGCTTGTTGTCGCTCTGGATCAGCACCTGATCGAGGAGATCTTCCGGGCGGCGGATGCGGGCGGCGCGCGCGGGATCGCAGAGCGGGGTCACCGTCTCGGTACAGAGCGGCACCGCCACCAACCCCTCGCCCCGGGGTGGACCGTAGACGAGGTCGGCGTCGAACTCGTCGCCGACGAAGCGGGCATAGTCCATGCCGGCGGCGAGCCGCACCTCGAAGCCCGGATGGGCGGCGAGGAATCGGGCGAGGCGCGGCGTCAGCCACTGCGCCGCGAGGCTCGGTGCGCAGTGCAGGCGCAGCAGCTGGGGGCCTTGCGCGGCGACGAGGTCGAGGCCGCGATGCAGCTCGTCGAAGGCGCGGCTGACATGCTCCAGCAGCGCCTCGCCGGCGGCGGTCGGCACCACGCCCTGGCCCTGGCGCTCGAACAGGGTGACGCCGAGCGACGCCTCCATCTTGCGGATGGCGTGGCTGACGGCGCTCGCGGTGAGGTTCAACTCCGCCGCCGCATCCTTGAACGAGCGGAGGCGCGCCGCCGCCTCGAAGGAGCGCACGGCGGAGAGGGGGACGCGCAGGGACATGACGCCACGATGGCGCGCGGCGACGCGGCTTGGCAACCGCTCCGTTCAGCCCTCGCGGTCGGTCAGGACGATCCGGAAGCGCGCCCCGGCCCGGGTCTCGTCGAGGCTCAAGCTTCCCCCGTTGAGCCGCACCAGCTCGGCCGCGATGGCGAGGCCCAGCCCCGTGCCGCCGGAGCGGCCGGAGCCCTGGAACGCCTCGAACAGGTGGGTGCGGGCCCGCTCCGGCAGGCCGGGACCATTGTCGGCGACGAGGATCGTGACGGCCGGGCCGGTGCGCTCGGCCTCGATCGTGACCAGAGGCGTGCCCTCGCCGGCGCCGGCGAGGCCGATCGCCTGCACGGCGTTGCGGACCAGATTGACCAGCACCCGCGACAGCTGGTCGGGGTCAGCATCGACGCTCAACCCCTCCGGCGTGCGGTCCTCGATGGTGACGGCGGCCCCCGGCGCCAGTCCGGCGAGGTCGAGGGCGTCGCGCAGGATCGGCCGCAGCGGGGTCATCCGGCGCTCGGGCGGGCGCTCGGCGGCGCGGCCATAGGCGAGGGTGCCCTCGCAATAGCGGATCGCCCGGCCGAGCGTCGCGACGAGGCGGGGCGCGACCCGCTGCACTCCCGGCTCGCTGACATGCTCGAGCCGGTCGACCAGCAGCTGCGCGGTGGTGAGCAGGTTGCGCAGCTCGTGGTTGATCTTGCTCACCGACAGGCCGAGATCGGCCAGCCGCCGCTTCTGGCGCAGCTCGTCCGACAGGATGGTCTCCATCCGGGCGAGCGCCGTCTCGGCGGCGCCGATCTCGTCGCTGCGCCAGGACGGGTTGATCCGCCGCGACAGGTCCTCCGGATCCTCCGCGAAGGTCGCGATGTTGCGGGCCAGCCGCCGCACCGGCCGCACGATCGAGAGCTGCAGCACCAGGAAGACGAGGCCGGCGGTGATGCCGGAGATCGCCAGGGAGGCGACGAGGATCCGTCCCGAGAAGGCGGCCATCGCCCGGCGCAACGGGGCCGGATCGAGGATCAGCTCGACGAAATCGACCCCGTCCATGCCGTGGCCGACGACCCGGATGGGCAGGGGATCGCTCCGCGTCAGGGTGCGCCAGGCGCCGCGGATGCTGTCCAGCCAGCCGGCCTCGCGCAGGTCGACGGTCTCGCCCACCTCCGGCGGCATCGGCGTGAGGTTGAGGAGGCGCCGCGCGCCGCCGGCCTTGAGGGCGATGGCCTGGGCACCCACCCCCATCAGCAGCCGCCGGGCGAGGTCGTCCGAGACGCGGCTCTGGGGTGCGGCGTCGAGCACCAGGGCGGCGACCTGGGCGGCGGCGACCCGGTCGGAGAGCCAGGAGCGCCGGTAGCTCGCGACGCTCGGCACGTAGATCAGCACCTCGGCGATGAGGACGAACACCACCGTGAGCAGCAGCAGGCGGCCGGACAGGCCGATCCGCCCGGCGAGACGCCGGATGCCACCCTGGCTCGCCGCGTCATCGGCCCAATGCACGGTCTCGCTGTCCCCGCTCGCCCGACTCTCGCACGCGCTCAGGCTGGATACTAACATACCTGCTCCGCCCCGACCCCTCGCACGGGGCCGGCGGAGAAGCTATTCCCAAATTGTCGAAAACCCAGTCGTCTGCGAGAGAATCGCGCATGATCCTCCCGGCGCTCAGCCGGGACGGCCGCGCCAGCGCCGCCAGGCGACCGGCAGCAGCGCTAGGACGCCAAGGCCGACGAGCGTGGCGACGAGCTGCGGCGTGACGAGGGCCCGCAGCGACAGGGCGGCGTCGCAGGCGATACCGCCGGCCACCAGGCAGGCCTCCTTCGCCGCCTGATGCGCCGCCACGATGGTCTCCACCCCGGCCCCCGCCGAGGCGTAGATGAAGGCGCCGGGGCTGATGCCGATGAGGGTCGCGAGCGCGAAGGTCCGCAGGCGCACGCCGAAGATCGCCGGCGCGAGGTTGGTCATCCAGAACGGGAAGACCGGCAGGAGCCGCAGCACCATCACGTAGGAGAAGGCGTCGCGGCGGAAGCCTTCGGCGAGCCGGCCGAGCCGCGAGCCGGCGCGCCGCAGCAGCACCTCGCCGGCCGCGGTACGGCCGATCGAGAACACGATGACGGCGCCGGTCGTGGCGGCGGAGATCGATACCAGCGCCCCGGCGACCGGCCCGAACAGGAAGCCGCACAGGGTCGTCATCACCACCGAGACCGGCAGCGACACGATCACCGTGCCGACATAGGCGAGGTAGGCGGTCGCATAGGCGCGCCAGAACCCCTCGGCGACCCAGGCCTTGGCAAGGGCCCGAGAGGCGAGGAGCTGGTCGAAGCTGAACCAGCGGGTGATGCCCCCGACGAGGAGCCCGATCGACAGGGCGACCAGGGCGACGAGCGGCAGCACCCGCAGCCAGCTACGCCAGGCCGGAGCCGCGACGGCGTCCGGGCCGGCTGCCGGCGTCGGTTCGGGCGCGGGTTCTTGCGCCATGGAATCTCGCGGCGGGGGATCTTGCGGCCGGGTCAGCGCGGTCACACGGGCTTCTGCATGCGCAGGATCTTGAAGAATCCGCCCGGGAAGGTCGGGCGCACGCCGATGAAGGTCACGCCGCGGCGTTTGGCCCAGGCCTCGATCCGCGCCGCCTTGAAGGCCGAGCTCCAGCCGATCTTCTCGCAGAGCGGCGCCACGATCTCCTCGACCTTGGCGACGGTGCCGGCATCCTGGCCGAAATGGTTGGCGAGGACGATCATGCCGCCGGGCCGCACCACCCGCAGGAACTCGTCGAGGGCGCCTTCCGGGTCCGGCACCAGGGTGATGAGGAACTGCGCCACCACCGCGTCGAAGCTCGCGTCAGTGTAGCCGAGGCGGCAGACATCCATGACCTGGAGGCCCTTGACATGCGACAGGCCGCGCTTCGCCACCTTGCGGTTGGCGCGCCGCAGCATGTCCTCGGACAGGTCGACGCCGTAGACCTCGGCATCCTTCGGGTAGTAGCCAAGGGACAGGCCGGTGCCGACGCCGGCCTCCAGGATCCGCTTGCCCCCGACCAGAGCCGCCTCGACCGCGTCGCGCGCCGCCGGCTCGGTGAGCTTGTCGTAGACCACGTCGTAGACCGGCGCCCAGCGCGCATAGGCCTTGCGCATCAAGGCGGTGGTGGGCCCCGCCTCTCGCGGCTCGCTCAGCATGTCCGTATCGTCTCCGAGGTAAGTCGTCGCGCGGGGCGGCAACGCGCGAGGGTGTGATACGATTTCCGGAAGAAAGCTTCGGAAAATCGCATCGGGTGGTTCGTGTCAGGCCGCTGCCAGGCGCTCCGCCTCGACCCGCCGGATGGTGCCGCCCCCCAGCACCCGCGCGCGGGGCCCGTCATCGGCGTAGATGACGCAGGCCTGGCCCGGTGACACCCCGTCCTCGGGGGTCGCGAGCGTGATCTCGGCGCATTGCGTATCCGGGTTCCAGGTGAGCTGGGCGGGGCGGGGCTCGCGGGTCGAGCGCACCCGCACCGCGACCGGCATATCGCGCGCGGCCGAGAGCGGCGCGTCGCCGAGCCAGTTCGGGTCGGCCAGCCGGATCACCGAGGTGGCCAGCGCCTCGCGCGGGCCGACCACGACACGGGCCTCGCCGGGCTCGAGGCGCACGACGTAGAGCGGCTCGCCCGCCGCCACGTTGAGGCCGCGGCGCTGGCCGACCGTGAAGCCGATGATGCCATCGTGCCGGCCGAGCCGGCGGCCATCGAGGTGGACGATCTCGCCCGGGCGCACCGCGTCGGGGCGCAGGCGCGCGATCACGTCCTGGTAGCGGCCCTGCGGCACGAAGCAGATGTCCTGGCTGTCGGGCTTGTCGGCGACCGACAGGCCGAAGGCCTTGGCGAGCGCCCGGGTCTCGTCCTTGGGCCGCTCGCCGAGGGGGAAGCGCAGCAGGTCGAGCTGCTCAGCTGTGGTCGCGTACAGGAAGTAGCTCTGGTCCCGCGCCGGATCGAGGGCGCGGTGGAGCGCCCGGCCGCCGCCCGGCAGCGCCCGGCTCGCGACGTAGTGGCCGGTGGCGAGCACGTCGGCGCCGAGATCCTGGGCGGTGGTGAGCAGGTCGCGGAACTTGATCGAACGGTTGCACTCGACGCAAGGAATCGGCGTCTCGCCCTGGAGGTAGCTGTCGGCGAAGCGGTCGATCACCGCCTCGCGGAACCGGTCCTCGTAATCGAGCACGTAGTGCGGGATGCCGATCGTCTCGGCGGCGCGGCGGGCGTCGTGGATGTCCTGGCCGGCGCAGCAGGCGCCGCGGCGGTGGGTGGCCGCGCCGTGGTCGTAGAGCTGCAGCGTGATCCCGACCACGTCGTAGCCCTCGCGCTTCAGGAGCGCGGCGACGACCGAGGAATCGACGCCCCCGGACATCGCCACCACGACGCGGGTGTCCTCCGGGGCCTTGTGCAGATCGAGCGAGTTCATGACCGTGCGAGAGATGGCGCATCGCGGCTCCCGGGATCGATCCCGGTGCCACCCGCGGAGTCTATAGCGATCCGACCGGCATTCTGCCAGGGCAGGGCGACGCGCGGCCTGCAGGGAAGTTCTTGCCGGGGCCTCGGCAGATTTCGACCGGCCGGCGCCGGCCGGCCGATCACCCTCGGAAAATCATCGCGCCAAATCAATGGCTTGCGAGGCCTGCGGGACTGGCAGGAGGCTTGCTCTGCCGGGACCCAGGAGGTCGGCGATGCAGATCAGCGGAGCGGGTGAGGGGGGACGGGTTGCGGGGCGCGAGCCGGCCCGGCCGGCGAGGGCCGTCGCGCATGAGCCGTTCCGCTTGGGCGACCGGGAGGCCGCACGGACCGTCCGCACGACCCCGCGGGAGGTGGACGCCCGGGCGCGGCCCGGCTCCGAGACGAAGCCCGCCGACACGCGGAACGAGGCCAAGTCCGCTGAAGCAAAGCAGGCCGAGGCGAGACAGGCCGAAAGGAGACAGGCCGATCAGGCCTCCGACGCCCGGTCCCGCCGGGACCGTGCCGATGATGCGGCCGAGACCGCCGCGCGCCGCAAGGACGTGGTCGCCAAGGACAGGGCCAACAAGGACAAGGCGACCCGGGATGCGGCGGCCGATGACGGGATGAGGAAGGACGTCGCCGCGAAATCGGCTGCCGCGGCCGGCGCGACGCCGCTCGCGGCGGATCCCGATGCGGCGCAGGCCGAGGCGGTCCGCGCCGCGGCCGGCGAGACCGCGGAGACCGATGACGCCGACGAGCCGGAGACGGAGGGCGACGCCCCCGACGGAACCCCGACGCTGATTTCGGCGGCGCTGGCCGCCCCGATCCCGACGGCGCCCGCGACCGGCACCGCCGCCGCGCCTGGTGCGACACCGGCCGAGCCGGGCGCCGATGCCGCCGCCATCCAGCCGGCGGCGACGTCCGCCGATCCGCGAATCGCCGCCCTCATGGCCGAGGCCTCGAAGGCGGGCGGCTCCAAGGACCCGGCGCAGGAGGGCGGCGGGACGCCCGCGCCCGACGGCCTGGCCGCCCCCGATCCCTCGGCGCCCGCGCCGCAGGCGAAGGGCGCCGACGCCGCGACGCAGGCCGCCGCCGAGACCCGCCCGGCGGTCTCGGTCCAGGCTCCCTTGAGCGCGGTGCCGCTCACGATCGGGATGCGGGCGCTCGCCGGCGCGAACCGCTTCGAGATCCGCCTCGATCCCTACGAGCTCGGCCGCATCGACGTCCGCCTCGACATCGACCGCCAGCACGGCGCCGTGAAGGCGCATCTCGTGGTCGAGCGGCCCGAGACCCTGGCGCTGCTTCAGCGCGATGCCGCCAGCCTGCAGCAGGCGCTCTCCCAGGCCGGGCTCGATCCGGGCGAGGCCGGCCTGAGCTTCTCCTTACGCGACGGCGGCGGCCAGAACCCACAGCGCGACCAGGCCGGCCAGCCGCCGGGGCCTGAGCGCGCGACGTCGGTCGCGGCGGAGGCCGAGGCGCAGGGCCTGCCGCCCCTGCGCAACCTCGGCCAACGCCTCGGCCTCGACCTTCGAATCTGACGATCTTCCGATGAATCCCGAACCCGCGAGGCCCCGATGACCGCCGGCATCAGCAGCCTGACCAGCCTCTCCACCGCGAGCACCGGAGCCAAGACCGGGAGCGATGCCAGCACGATCGCCGGGAACTTCAACCAGTTCCTGACCCTGCTGACGACGCAGCTGCAGAACCAGAACCCGCTCGACCCCCTCGACACCAACCAGTTCACCCAGCAGCTGGTGCAGTTCGCCTCGGTCGAGCAGCAGCTCAAGACCAACGACCAGCTCGGCAGCCTGATCACCGCCAGCAAGGCGTCGGCCGCGGCGACCGCCTCGGGGCTGATCGGCAAGACGGTGACGGCGGACGGCGCCACGACCTCCCTCGCCGACGGCGCCGCGACCTGGACGCTCAATCCGGCGCGAGCCGCCGCCAAGGCGGTGATGACCATCACCGACGCCAAGGGCAACGTCGTCGCCACCCAGACCAAGGCCCTGCCCGCCGGCAGCCAGAGCTTCACCTGGGACGGGCGCGCCTCGACCGGGCAGCTCGCCGCGGAGGGCAAGTACACCCTGAAAATCCAGGCCCTCGACGCCACCGGGTCGAGCGTCGCCGTCGACACCAAGATCTCCGGCGCGATCGCCAGCGTCGACGTCACCGGCGCCGAACCGGTCCTGACCATCGGCGACCGCACCGTGGCCCTCAGCAGCGTCGAGGCGATCGGTGGCACCGGCGGCAACTGATTCGGTGGATTGCTGTGGATTACGAATCACATGCGAGGGAAATGATTCAACCAATCTTAAGCGCGGGTGCCTAGCTTCGGTCTCGACAGGTCAGTCGAGTGTAGAGCGTATCATGACCGAACCGCATCGCCCGAGGGCGAAGTACGTCATCGGGCCAGACGGAAGTCCGCTAACCATCGCGGACCTTCCTCCGACCGACACGCGCCGATGGGTGATCCGGCGCAAGGCCGAAGTGGTGGCCGCGGTGCGCGGCGGCCTCCTGAGTCTGGAAGAGGCATGTCAGCGTTACACGCTGACCACCGAAGAATTTTTGAGCTGGCAGTATTCGATCGAGCAGCACGGCCTCGCCGGCCTGCGCACGACGCGGATCCAGCACTATCGGCAGTAGCGGACGGTCGCTGCGTTTTCAGCGCCCCGTCCACGGGACTGTCCGGGACAGTACAAGGCGCGGGTTTCTCCTCTCCCCGCGGGCGGGGAGAGGGCCGTGTCACCGTCCAGGTGACGCGGCGAGCCCACAGGGCGAGGGTGAGGGGGTGTCTCCAGAGGAGCCACATCCGGGACCACCCCCTCACCCTTGCTCCGGCTTCCCCTGTGCTCGCTGCGTTCCCTGAACGGGAACGCAGCCCTCTCCCCGCGCGAAGTCGGGCTTGCCCGACTTCGCCTGTCGCTTGCAGATCCCGGGCAAGCCCGGGATCTGTCGGGGAGAGGAGAAGTCCTGCGCCGGATTCGACATCGGATAGCATGTAGCGTCCCGGCCCGCCCCGCTTCTCCCGGGGCCACCGGTGTCCCGGGCCTGCGCGCACTCCGTTGCGCGCCGTTAACCAAAGCCTAACCACGACTCGGCAAATTTTGCCCTGGGGTCGCCGTGGCCCCGGTTGGCAGGTGCATGACGTCGTGAAGCCGGTCCTCGATCTGGTGGCGAAGCTGGGGCCCGCGCGGCTCGCCGCGATGGGTGCGGTGACCCTCGCGCTCATCGGTTTTTTCGCCTTCGTCATCCTGCGGGTCTCGCGGCCCGAGATGGGCGTGCTCTACACCGACCTCTCGGTGCAGGATGCCGGCGCGGTCGTGCGCGACCTCGACGCCAAGGGCATCCGCTACGAGACCAAGGGCGATGCCGGCCAGACCGTCATGGCGCCCCGGGCCGAGCTCGCCCGCCTGCGCATGGACCTCGCCGCCAAGGGCCTGCCGAGCGCCGGCGGCGTCGGCTACGAGATCTTCGACAAGGGCGATGCGTTCTCGTCGACGAGTTTCGTCCAGAACGTCAACCACCTGCGGGCGCTTGAAGGCGAGCTCGCCCGCTCGATCCGGGCCATCGGCCGTGTCCAGGCGGCCCGCGTCCACCTCGTCCTGCCCGAGAAGCGGCTGTTCTCCCGCGACCGCGAGGCGCCGAGCGCCGCGATCGTGGTGCGGCTCGCCGGCGACCTCGATCCGGGCCAGGTCCGGGCGGTGCGCCACCTCGTCGCCTCCGCGGTCGAGGGACTGAAGCCCGAGCGCATCTCGATCGTCGACGAGCGCGGGCGGCTGCTCGCCGACGGCGCCCGCGGCGCGGAGGCGCAAGCGGGCATCGGCCTCGACGAGCGCCAGACCGGCCTGGAGCGGCGCCTGCGCAACCAGGTCGAGGAGATCGTCGCCGGCATCGTCGGCCAAGGCAGAGCCCGGGTCCAGGTCTCGGCCGAGCTCGACGCCAACCGGATCGAGAGCCGCTCCGAGACCTTCGATCCCGAGAGCCGGGTGGTGCGCTCGACCCAGACCCGCAACGAGAACTCGCAGTCGCAGAGCAACGAGTCCGGCGTCACCGTCGGCAACGAATTGCCGGGCGCAACCCAAGGCCAGCAGAACCAGGGCCCGCGCGAGGCCTCGAACAAGAACGAGGAGACCACGAACTACGAGATCTCCCGCGTCACCCGCACGGAGGTGAGCGAAGGCGGCCGGGTCAAGCGCCTCTCGGTCGCGGTCCTGATCGACGGCACCTACGCGGCCGGCCCGGACGGAAAGCCGGCCTACGCGCCCCGGCCGGCGCCGGAACTGGAGCGCATCACCGCGCTCGTGCGCACCGCGGTCGGCTACGACAAGGCCCGGGGCGACCAAGTCGAGGTGGTGAACCTGCGCTTCGCCGACGCCCCGGCGGTGCCGGACATGCAGGAGCCGGGCCTCCTCGCCTCGCTCCTCCAGCCGACCAAGGAGGACGTGCTGCGGGTGGCCGAGATGTCGGTGCTCTTCCTCCTCGGCCTCGTGGTGCTGATGACGGTCGTGCGCCCGCTGGTGCAGAAGGTCGTCGCCTCCGAGGTGCCCCTGCTCGCCCCGGTCTCGATCCTCGCCGCCGAGCCCGGCCTGGTGATGGCGGTCGAGGGCGGGACCGCGAGCGCGGTCGCCACCGAGCTCGCCCCGCCCGAGAACGAGGCCCGGCGCCTCGTCGAGTTCGCCAAGATCAACGGCAAGATCCAGGCCGAGACGATCGAGCGCGTCGTCGACATCGTGAAGTCGAATCCGACCGAGACCGTCGAGGTGCTGCGCACCTGGATCAACGACCGCTAAAACGAGCGGTCCTCCCCAACCCCTCACGTTTCCGTCTCGCCCGAGAGAATCCGACGCCATGGCCGTGACTTCGATGCCGGCATCCCGCTCCGCGGCTGCGGGCCTGAGCTTCGCCGAGATGCCCGGGACCCAGCGCGCCGCCGCCCTGCTGCTGCTGCTCGGCGAGGCGGACGGCGCGCCGATCTGGCGGATGCTGGAGGAGGACGAGGTCAAGAAGGTCTCGCACGCCATGGTCCAGCTCGGCTCGCTCGAGGCCGAGGCGGTCGAGCACCTGATCGTCGACTTCGTCTCGCGGCTCTCGTCGAGCGGCGGCATCACCTCGAGCTTCGAGCGCACCGAGTCGCTGCTCCTCAAGATCTTCCCGCCCGAGCAGGTCGCGGTGATCATGGCGGAGGTGAAGGGCGCCTCGACCCGCCGGGTCTGGGCCAGCCTGACCCAGATCGACCCCGAGATCCTGGCCTCGTTCCTGCGCAACGAGTACCCGCAGACCGTCGCGGTGATCCTGTCGCGGGTGCGCTCGGACTACGCCGCCAAGGTCCTGACCATCCTGCCGGAGGACTTCGCCATCGACGTCCTCAACCGGATGCTCCGGATGGAGACGGTGCAGAAGGAGGCCCTGCGCCACATCGAGGAGATCCTGCGGGTCGAGTTCGTCTCGACCATCGCCCAGACCACCCGGCGCGACGCCCACGAGCTGCTCGCCGACGTGTTCAACGCCTTCGACCGGCAGACCGAGATCCGGTTCCTGACCGCCCTCGACCAGGCGAATCGCGGCTCGGCGAAGAAGATCCGCCAGCTGATGTTCACCTTCGACGACCTGATGAAGCTCGATGCCGGCAGCGTCCAGACCTTGATGCGCAGCGTCGACCGCGACGTGCTGGCCCGAGCGCTCAAGGGCGCGTCGGACCCGGTCCGGGCCTACTTCTTCGCCAACATGTCGAGCCGCTCGGCCAAGAACATGCAGAACGACATGGAATCGCTCGGGCCGATCCGCCTCAAGGAGGTCGACGAGGCCCAGGCGAAGATGACCGACCTGGCCAAGGAGCTGGCCGAGAAGGGCGAGATCATGATCGCCAAGAACAGCGCCGAGGAAGAGCTGGTCTACTGATGCGCCCCTGCCGGACGATCACGGTCGAAGCGAAGGAAAAAGCCTGATGGCGCAGATCCGGCGCTTCCTGTTCGACACCGATTTCCGTCAGCCCGCCGGCAAGCCGCCGGCGGAGGAGGCGCCCGCCCCCGAGGCGGAGGCGCTCTGCGCGGCCGAGGCCGCCGCCCGGGAGACGGCCGCCCGGGCCGAGGCCGAGGCGGCGGCCTATGCCCGCGGCCTCCACGAGGGCCGCGCCCAGGCCGAGGCGCAGGTGCAGGCGCGACTCGCCGACGCCCTCAACCGCGTCGCGGCGGCTGCCGCCGGCATGATCGCCGGCGCGGATGCCCGCGACGCCGAGCGCGAGGCCCAGGCCTTCGATTTCGCGGTGGCGCTCGGGCGCAAGATCGCCGGCGCCGCCCTCGACAGCCAGCCGGTGGCGGCGATCGCCGAGGCCGCGGGCCGCGCGCTCCAGCACCTGCGCGGCGTGCCGCACCTGGCGATCCGGGTGCACGACGCGCTCGTCGAGGAGACCGAGCGACACGTCGCCCGGCTCGCCCGCGAGCGCGGCTACGAGGGCCGCCTGATCGTGATGGGCGATCCCGGCATGGCGCCGGGCGACGCCCGCATCGAGTGGGCTGATGGCGGCGTGGTGCGCGAGCGCGCGGCGATCGAGGCCGCGCTCCTCGCCGCCTTGCCCGCCGCCTGACGCCCCGATCCCGACACAAGACCCCCTTCTCTCACGAGGTACGCGAATGTCCTCCGACAACGATCTCGGCCTGCCCCAGCTCAGCGAGGCGGATCTCGCCTTCGACACCACGGCGACCGCGGCGATGCGCGACGCGCCGGTGGCGGCGAAGTCGGCCTCCGACCTGGAGCAGGTCTTCGACGTGCCGGTGATGGTCTCGGCGGTGCTCGGCTCGTCCCGGATGCCGATCGGCGACCTCCTGCGCCTCGGCCCCGGCACGGTGCTGGAACTCGACCGCAAGGTCGGCGAGGCGATCGACATCTTCGTCAACAACCGCCTCGTCGCCCGCGGCGAGGTGGTGCTGGTGGAGGAGCGCCTCGGCGTGACGATGACCGAGATCGTCAAGGTCGACGGCTGATCTTTGCCCCCGCCGCCCGGAAAACGCCCCACGGAGTGCCCGCCATGCGGCTCTTGATCATCGGACGCCTGAACGGCGAACTCGTCACCGCCTCCCGGATCGCGATGAGCCGCGGCGCCGCCGTGACCCAGGCCGACGGGGTCGAGCAGGGCCTCAACGCGCTCAGGGCCAAGGGCGCCGACCTCGTGATGTGCGAGGCGTCGCTGTCGATCCGCACCCTGGTGACGGCGCTCGCCGACGAGCGCATCCGCACGCCCGTGGTGGCCTGCGGCACCGGCACCGACGCCAGGTCGGCGGTGGCGGCGATCCAGGCGGGGGCCAAGGAATACATTCCGCTGCCGCCCGATCCCGAGCTGATCGCGGCGGTGCTGGAGGCGGTGACGGCGGATGCCCGCGCCTTCGTATGGCGCGACGCCTCGATGGAGCGGGTGGTCAAGCTCGCCGAGCAGGTGGCGCGCTCGGACGCCTCGGTGCTGATCACCGGCGAGAGCGGCACCGGCAAGGAGGTGCTGGCGCGCTACGTCCACACCCGCTCGAACCGGGCGCAGAAACCCTTCGTCAGCGTGAACTGCGCGGCGATCCCCGACGCGCTGCTCGAATCCGAGCTGTTCGGCCACGAGAAGGGGGCCTTCACCGGGGCGGTGGCCCGGCGCATCGGCCGGTTCGAGGAGGCCAATGGCGGCACGCTGCTCCTCGACGAGATCTCCGAGATGGACGTGCGGCTGCAAGCCAAGCTCCTGCGGGCGCTGCAGGAGCGGGTGATCGACCGGGTCGGCGGCACCCAGCCGGTGAAGGTCGACATCCGGGTGCTCGCCACCTCGAACCGCAACCTCGCCGAGGAGGCGCGCAAGGGCACCTTCCGGGAGGACCTGCTCTACCGCCTCAACGTCGTCCAGCTGCGCCTGCCGCCGTTGCGCGACCGCCCGTCGGACATCCTGGAGCTCGCCGGCCACTTCGCGCGCAAATACGCCGAGGCGAACGGCATCGCGCCGCGGCCGCTCTCGGCGGAAGCGCGCCGCCTCGTCGCCCAGAACCCCTGGCCCGGCAACGTGCGCGAGCTGGAGAACACCCTGCACCGGGCGGTACTCCTGGCGAGCGGCCCCGAGATCGATGCCGACGCGATCCGCTCGCCGGACGGCGAGGCGCTGGCGGGCGCCAGCCCCGCCGCCCGCGCGGTGCAGGCCGCCGAGGCGGCGACCCGGGCCTTCGTCGGCCGCTCGCTCGCCGAAGTCGAGCGCGACCTGATCCTCGACACCCTCGACCACTGCCTCGGCAACCGCACCCACGCCGCCAGGATCCTCGGCATCTCGATCCGCACCCTGCGCAACAAGCTCAACGAGTACACCGATGCCGGCATCCCGGTGGCCGAGCCCGGCCACACCCGGGCGCTGGCGGCCTACGGCTGACCGGCGTGCGAACCGGCAGAGAGATCCGGCAAGAAGATCCGGCAAGTGATTCGGTACGTTGATGACGCGGCGACCCATCGAGACGATCGCCCGTTTCGCAACGAAAATCTGCCACGAGCGGCGCTCCGATCCAATGAAAACCGCTCAGCCAACGCATCTCTGCTTTCTGCGTGAAGTGTCGGATGGTCGCATCTCGATGGAATGATAGGAAAATTGTCAGATATTCATATCGCTCGTCAGAGCAAAAAGTTGCTCATTTTAATCCTGCCTTAGCGGAAATCACCCAACCTCCGTTCCAGAGTGAGCCTTGGACGGGGCGACGGGACCGATGCGGATGTGGGTCAAGGCTGGGCGTCTGTCGCGCCTGTCGATCAAGGCGCGGATCTTCGCGGGCTTCGGCGTGGTGCTGGCGACGACCGTGGGCGTGGCGGTGTCGGGCTACATCCTGGTACGGGAGGTCAACGCGAGCTTCGCCGACTACCAGCAGAACCGGGCGAAGACCGAGCATGTCCGCGCCGTCGACATGGCGATGATGCAGACGCGGTTCGAGCTCAGCCGCTGGCTCCAGCGCTTCGACCCCGCGGCTCTCAAGGTGGCGTTCGACTATCTCGACAAGTCCTTGCGCCTGATCGAGAACCGCGGCGGCGTCAGGCTCGATCCCGACGAGCAGGCCTTGAGCGACGCGATCGCCGCCGCCCTGAAGACTTATGGCGCCGAGTATGCCACGCTGGCCAAGATCAAGGGCGAGGAGCAGGCGCTCCACGCCCGGGAGATCGACCAGGCCGGCGACCTGATCGCGCACGGCCTGTCGCAACGGCGCAACCGCGCCTTCGAGGCCGGCGATCTCGATCAAGCGCGGATGCTGAACGGCGCCGCAGAAGCGTTCAAGTCCGCCCGCGAGCAGGTGGCGCAGTTCAAGACGACGGGCGAGGTCAAGCACGCCACGGCGGCGAACCAATCCGCGGCCGAAACCCAGGCCAAGCTCCAGGGCAACGCCGACCTCGGGGCCAAGCTGACCGTCTGGCGCGGCGCCCTCGACCGCGCCGCGGCGCTGGCCGCCGACTGGGGCAAGCACCTCAAGGTCTCCCGTACCGCCCGCGACCAATCGATGAAGGCGTCCGAGACGCTGCTGACGGAGGTGAACCGCGACGCGCTGACCTACGAGGAGAACTTCGCCCGCAGCGTCGAGCAGGGCACCACGGCGTTCCTCGCCAAGGCGGTCGGCATCGTGCTGCTCGGGATCCTGATCTCGCTGCGGCTGGCCGGCTCGATCACCGGGCCGCTGCAGCGGCTGTCGGGCGCCATGGCGGCTTTGGGCGGCGGGGCCCGGGCGATCGACATGCCGGATACCGGCCGCGCCGACGAGATCGGCGCGATGGCCCGCACCGTGGCCCTGTTCCGCGACGGGCTGGTCGAATCCGAGCATCGCGACGCGCTCCAGCGCCGGGACACCGACGCCAAGATGGAGCGGGCGCGCCATCTGGAGACCCTGACCCGGGGCTTCGAGGGCAAGGTCTCGGCGTTGATCGCCACCCTGACCGCGGCCGCGAGCCAGATGGAGGGGGCGGCGCGCCACCTGTCGACCTCGGCCGCCGAATCGTCGAGTCTGTCGGCGGGCGTCGCCGAGGCGGCGAGCCAGACCTCCGCCAATGTCGGCGGCGTGGCGAATGCGACGGACGAGCTCTCCGCGAGCATCGAGGAGATCGTCCGGCAGGTCGGCCATTCCTCGGTCATCGCCGGCCGTGCCGACGCGGAGGCCGCCCGCACCGAGGCGACGATCCGGGCGCTGGCGGCGGCCGCCCAGCAGATCGGCGATGTGGTCCAGCTCATCACCAGCATCGCCGGCCGGACCAACCTGCTCGCGCTCAACGCCACGATCGAGGCGGCCCGGGCCGGGGAGGCGGGCCGCGGCTTCGCGGTGGTAGCGGCCGAGGTCAAGGACCTCGCCACCCGCACGGCACGGGCGACCGACGAGATCGCCGGCCAGATCGGCAGCATCCAGGCCCAGACGGCGGAGGCGGTGCGGGCGATCGAAGCGATCGGCGGCACGATCCGCGACATGAACGCCATCGCCACCGGGGTCGCGACCGCGATGGAACGCCAGAGCG
This sequence comes from Methylobacterium sp. EM32, assembly GCF_040593685.1. NCBI lineage: Bacteria > Pseudomonadati > Pseudomonadota > Alphaproteobacteria > Hyphomicrobiales > Methylobacteriaceae > Methylobacterium > Methylobacterium sp. EM32. The sequence continues at coordinate 20,889 of NZ_JBEXZS010000138.1, forward strand.
CCGCCACCGGCGAGATCGCCCGCAACGTCCAGCACGCCGCCCACAGCACGCAGGTCGTCTCCGGCCATATCGATGCGGTGCAGCAGGGCGCCGACCGCACCGGCTGCACCGCCGACCAGGTGCTGCGCGCCGCCCAGGACCTGGCGCACCAGGCCATGACGCTGGAGCGCGAGATCGGGGGGTTCGTGGCGGAGATCAAGGCGGCGTAAGCATCATCCTCAACGTCATCCCGGGTTCCGCTTTGGCGGCCCCGGGATGACCCTGAGGGTGGAATGTCGGTCGCGTGCGCCTGTCCTCCAGGCTGGGTCCTCTCCCGTCTAGTTCGCCTGCAACCGCGGGATCGCATCCGCGAACCGCGCGATCGGCAGGAAGACGCTGAAGCGGCGTTCCTTATCCTCGACGTGGATGATCGCCTCCTTCCACTCGGGCTCGCGGCAGGCCCGCCGCTTCAGCAGCACCGCGATATGGGCCGAGCAGTTGATGATCTCGTGCGGCTCCTCAAGCTCGACGCCGCGGGTATCCCGGATGAGGCGGCTGCCGACCTGGAAATGGAAGTAGTAGCAGGACATTCCGCTCTCTCCTGAGGTTGGCTGTCCTGCACCGTTACGACCGATCGTCTCCGCGCGCCTTAACCCGAGTCAAGCGTTCTTCGTTTCGCCCCTCCGGCCGAGCTTGTTCCTGCGGCGGCTGTTCGGCATCTATAGGTATCCTGTCCCAGCCTCCGCGGCGAAGCGGTCGGGCGTGCCCTCCCAGACGATACGGGCATGCTCCAGCACGTAGACCCGGTCGGCATGGGGCAGCGCGAAGGTGACGTTCTGCTCGCCGAGCAGCACCGTGATCGGCGTCGTCTGGCGCAGGCGCTCCAACGCCTTCGAGAGCTGCTCCAGGATCACCGGGGCGAGGCCGAGCGTCGGCTCGTCGAGGATCAGGAGGCGGGGCTTCATCATCAGCGCGCGGGCGATGGTGAGCATCTGCTGCTCGCCCCCCGACAGGGTGCGGGCCATCTGGCCGCTACGGCTCTTCAGGATGGGGAAGAGCTCGAGCAGCCACTCGAGCTGGCGCGCGCTCTCGGGCTTGGGCAGGTGCTGGCCGCCGAGGTCGAGGTTCTCGCGCACGCTCATCTCGCCGAACAGCTCGCGGCTCTCCGGCACCTGGACGATGCCCCCCTTGATATCCCCCTTGGCGATGCTCGCTGGCGTGCGCTTCGCCAGCGGCTCGCCGGCGAAGCTGATCCGCCCCGCATGCGGCACCAGCCCTGAGATGGCGTTGAACAATGTCGTCTTGCCGGCGCCGTTGAGGCCGACCACCGAGACGAACTCGCCCTCGTGGACGTGAAGGCTCACCTGGCGCAGGGCCTGGGCCTTGCCGTAGAGCACGTCGAGCCCCTCCACCGTGAGGAGCGGCGCGCCGGTGAAGCTGGCCTCCGGCCGGGCTGCAGTCTCGATGCTGCCGCCGAGATAGACCCGGCGCACGGTCTCGTTGCGCATCACCTCGGCGGCGCTGCCCTCGGCGACGCGCTCGCCGAGATACATCGCGAAGACCCGGTCGACGAGGGCCGACACGCTCTTCACGTTGTGGTCGACGAGGAGCACCGCCTTGCCCTCGTCGCGAAAGCCGCGGATCAGGGCGGAGAAATCCGCCACCTCGGCCGAGGTGAGCCCTGCGAAGGGCTCGTCGACCAGCACCACTTTGGGGTCGCGGGCGATGGCCTTGGCGAGCTCCATCCGGCGTAAGTCAGCGAAGGGCAGGGTGCCGGGGCGCCGGTCCATCACGGCGCCGAGACCCACCCGCTCGGCGATCGCCCGGGCCCGTTTCTCCACGCTCGCATCGGCGAAGAGCCGGATCAGGCTGTCGGGCAGGAGCGCGAGCTTGATGTTCTCCAGCACCGTCTGGCGGTGCAGCGGCCGGGAATGCTGGAAGACGAGGCCGATGCCGGCCCGGGCCACCCGGTGCGAGGGCCAGCCGGCGATCTCGGTGCCGTCGAGGCGGATGCTGCCGGCATTCGGCCGCTCCAGCCCCATGATGAGCTTCATCACCGTCGACTTGCCCGAGCCGTTCGGCCCGATCAGCCCGACGATCTCGCCGGCCCGCACCGTGAAGCCGATCGATTTCGCCGCGACGAGGCCGCCGTAGCGCTTGGTCAGCCCCTCGACCGCGAGCAGGGCCGGGCCGGATTCCGGCGCGGGCCGCTCGGCGGAGGGCAGGGGGGGCGGGGCGAGGCCGGCCGCACTCATGGACGCAACCCTTGTGACGCGAGGACGGTGATCATCAGGCGTGGCGTCCCTGGCGGGTGAGGATCCCGAGGAGGCCCGCCGGCACGAACAGGATGACGGCGAGGGCTGCGGCCGAGACGACGAAGGTCGAGAGCGAGCCGAGCGGGCGCAGCAACTCGCCGGCGGCGATCAGGAAGACGGCGCCGAGGACGCCCCCCACGATGGTCCGCCGGCCGCCGAGCACCGCCCCGATGATGACCTGGACGCCGACCGAGACGTCGACCAGCGTGCCGACCGAGGCGGTGCCCATGTAGAAGACGAACAAAGCCCCCGCGAGGCCGGAGAAGACCGCGCTGACGCAGAACGCCGCGAGCTTGTGCTTGGCGACGTTGAAGCCCAGCGCGCCGGCCTCGACCGGGTCCTGCCCGCTCGCCTGCAGGATCAGCCCGACCGGCGAGACCGCGATGGCATAGAGGACGAGCCCGCTCACCCCCATGAAGCCGAGCGCGATCCAGTAATTCGTCGCCGCGTCGATGCTGATGACGTCGGGCACCGTCAGCCCGATCTCGCCGCCGGTGGTGTCGGCGAAGACGACGATCAGGTTCTGCAGGATCAGCACCGCCACGACGGTGGTGAGGCCGAAATAGGGCCCGCGCACCCGGAGCGCCGGCAGCGCCAGGACGAGGCCGCCGATCACCGCCGCGACCGTGCCGGCGAGCAGGCAGAGCGGGATGCCGACGCCGTGGCCGTTGAGGATGCCGGCGGTGTAGGCGCCGAGGCCGATCAGGAAGGTCGGCCCGAAATTGACCTCGCCGGCGAAGCCGAACAGCAGGTCCCAGGCCATCGAGAACACGCCGAAGTAATACGCGACGGTGAGGAGCCCGAGGATGTAGCCCGAGACCCAGAGCGGCAGCACGCTGGCGAGCGCGAGGCCGATCAGGCAGAGCCAGAATAGCGGATTGCGAAACGTCTTGGCGAGCATGCAGGCCTCTTCTTGAAATCCGGGTGAGACCGCTGCGTCAGCGGCGCCCGAGCAGGCCCTGCGGGCGGACATACATCACCGCCACCAGCAGCAGCAGCGCGGGGATGGTCCGGTAGGCCGGGGAGACGAGGTAGGCGGTCAGCGTCTCGAGGTAGCCGACGACGTAGGCCGCGATCAGCGAGCCGGAGACGCTGCCGAGGCCCCCCAGCACCACGATCGAGAAGGCGCTGGCGGTGAGCGGGCCGACGCTGTAGCTCGACACGCCGAGGAACTGGCCGAGCAGGACGCCGGCGATGCCCGCGAGCACGCCGTAGATCAGCCAGATCGCCACGTAGATCTTCGACAATTCGAACCCGAGCAGCGTCACGCCGCGGGGGTTCATGGATGCGGCGAGCAGCACCTTGCCGGTGCGGGTGCGGTTGACCAAGAGCCACAGCAGCCCGATCACCGCCCAGCAGACGACCGCCGTGAAGACCTGGTTCCACGGCGTGCGCACGCCCGCGATCGTCACCACCCCCTCGACGATCGGCATCACCGTCTTGGCGTTGCTCGTGAACAGGTAGGCGATGAACTCCTGGATCATGATGCCCCACAGCAGTGTGCCGGTGAGGATGAAGATCTCCTTCTCTTCCGGCGGGATCGCCCGGGACTTGTCGATGGGCCGCACCACGACGCCGTAGGTGGCAAGCGTCAGCGCCGTGCAGACGACGATGCCCGCGGCGGCGCCCGCATAGGAGCCGAGGCCGAGCTCGCTCGACGCCGCCCAGGCCACCACCGCGGCGGTGACCATGAGGGCTCCGTGCGAGAGGTTGAGCACGCCCGAGACGCCGAAGATGAGGGTGAAGCCGGTGGCGCCGAGCGCGTAGAGCGCCGAGATGGCGAAGCCGTCGATGAGGATCTGGATCGCAGTCATGGGGCTCGCTTTGGAGGAGGGCGAGGCGCGCCGCTCCCGAGAGGGCTGGCACATCAAAACATCGCCGGATGAAGCGCGGGTCTTCCCCTCTCCCCGCGGGCGGGGAGAGGGCCGTGTCGACGTTCAGGAGACGCGGCGAGCGTAGGCGCAGCCGGAGCGAGGGTGAGGGGGTGTTGCCGGAGGAGTCTCATCCGGAAACACCCCCTCACCCTCGCCCTTCGGGCTTGCCGAACCCTCTGAACGAGGGCTCGGCCCTCTCCCCGCCCGCGGGGAGAGGGGAGATGTGCACGATCCGATGCGAGAGCCGGCAAGCTTAGATGGAAGACGAGACTCGCATCAGCTGGGCCTATGTCAGTTCGCCGCCGTCCCGGCCTTGACGAAGCTCGGGAAGGTGATCTTCCCATTCGCGACGTTCTGCGGCCAGATCGCCAGCTGCTTGCCGTCCTGCCACTGCATCATCATGCCCGACACGAGGCCCGGGCCGTACTTGATCGAGTGGGTGAACTCGTCGTCCTTGCCGTAGAACTGGATGCGCCCGAGGGTGCCCTCCCAGTCGGTCTTCTCCAGGGCGTCGACGAGCTTGTCGGGATCGGTCGAGCCGGCCCGCTTCACCGCATCCGCGATGTAGTAGACCTCGTCATAGGCCGTGTAGCCGGCATAGCCCGGATAGCTGCCGTACTTGGCCTTGAACGCCTCGGCGAAGGGCGCGGTCTTCGGCGTCACGTTGGTGCCGGGCGCGGCGAACATCTCGAACAGCACGCCCTCCGTCGCGCCGTTCGTCTCCTTCCAGAAGGTCGCGTTGGTCGCCTGCGAGGCGATGCCGATCATCGGGATCGGCACCTGCTGGCTGCGCCACTGCACCGTCGGCTGGACGCCGACATGCGAGATGCCGGTGACGATCACGTCGGGCTTGGCGCCCTCGATGCGGCTGAAGATCGGGTTGAAGTCGGTGGTGCTCGGCGAGAACCGGATGTGGTCGAGCACCTTCAGGCCGATCTTCGGCAGGCACTCCTTGTAGCCCTCGTCGAGGGGCTTCGTCCACGCCGCGTCCTCGCTCATGATGACGGCCGTCTTCATCTGGCGGCCCTCGACGAGGATCGCCTTGGCGGCGTCGCAGACGGCCTGGGACTGCGCCTTCGAGGTCAGGTAGCCGTGGAAGGAGTACTTGTTGCGGGCGTAGTCCTTGTGGACGTTGAGCGGGATCTCGTTCGAGGCCGCGCCCGGCGTGATGAAGGGCAGCTTCAGCCGGGCCGACCAGGGCTGGAGCGCCAGCACCACCTCGCTGATGTAGCTGGCGATGACCGCGTGGGCCTTGTCCTCGCTCGCCGCACGCTGGAAGGCGCGGACCGAATCGGCCGCCGAGCTCTTGTTGTCGTAGGTGACGATCTCGATCTTGCGGCCGTCCATCCCGCCCTTGGCGTTGATCTCGTCGGCGGCGAGCTGGGCGGCCTGCGGGATCGCGGCCCCGGCGATCGCCTGCGCCTCCGCGATCACCGCGATGCGGATCGGGTCCGCGGCCTGAACGGTCGAGAGCGAGGCATTGGCGGCCAACAGGATGGTCGAACCAAGCAACGCGCGGACGAGCCGCCGCCCGGCGACGGGTGCGCATTCCAGCATGACGTTCCCTCTTCCGGCCGCTGTTTGATTGATGGCATCGCGGCTCGGGCCGGGAGTGTAACGGGCGGCGGATCGATCACAAGATGCTGATCGGCGCGGGCGTGTGCAGGGGAGGGATTAAAGTGTGAGCCATCGCGTGGGTGCATGGCTGCGGGGCGGGAAGTCCCCCCGGGGCGTAGGTCTCTTCCTCAACGGCGTGCTGCCTCAGCAGCAGCGGCAAGGTCGGACCCAGGGTATCGAGATCTGCCGCTTGCACCTCTCCATCGTTCGATGGCCGCCGCGTCCTTGATCCCGATGAAGGATCTGAAACCCTCCGGGTCATTCCGGGACCGCGCAGCGGAGCCCGGAGTGCCGCAGGCACGCCCAGAACCTCAGTTCGATCAGGACGAGGCGGACAGGGTATCGCTCGATTCGATTACGCCTGCATTTCTGGATCCCGGGCTCCGCATTCGTGGCCCCGGGATGACCCTGTGAGGCGGAAGCCGCGCGCAACTCCCGTTTGCGAAAGATAGAGGAATGCGGGAGGTCATGCCCCCGCCGGCACCCGCCACGGCGGCGCCTCCGCCTCCCACGCCGCGATGGCCTCGGAATGCTCCAGGGTCAGCGCCACGTCGTCCAGGCCCTCGACGAGGCAGCGCTTCTTGAACGGGTCGATCTCGAACGGGATCGCGGCCCCGTCCGGGTCGGTCACGGCCTGGGCCGGCAGGTCGACCGTGAGGCGGGCGCCCGGCTCCGCCTTGAGGCGCGCGCGCAACCCCGCCGCGACCTCTTCCGGCAGCGTCACCGTCAGGAGCCCGTTCTTGGCCGCGTTCGACGCGAAGATGTCGCCGAAGCTCGGAGCGATCACGCAGCGGATGCCGCCGTCGACGAGGGCATAGACCGCGCCTTCGCGCGAGGAGCCGCAGCCGAAATTGCGGTCGGCCACAAGCATCCCGGCCCCAGCGTAAGGTGCCGCGTCGAGAGGCACCGCCTCGCTGCGGCGGCGCTCGTCGTGGAACAGGAAGTTGCCGTAGCCGGCGCTGCGCGGCTTCTTCAGGAAGCGGGCCGGCAGGATCTGGTCGGTGTCGATATTGGCGGCGTCGAGCGGCACCGCGACGGCGTGAAGCGTGGTGTAGGGCTGCATGTCAGCGGCTCCCGAGCCGGCGGATGTCGGTGAGGCGGCCGGTGACGGCTGCGGCCGCGGCCATGGCCGGGCTCATCAGGTGGGTGCGGGCGTTCGGGCCCTGGCGGCCGGGGAAGTTGCGGTTGGTGGTCGAGGCGCAGCGCTCGCCCGCCGGCACGAGGTCGCCGTTGATGCCGACGCACATCGAGCAGCCCGGCTCGCCCCATTCGAGGCCGGCTTCGCGAAAGACCTGATCCAACCCTTCGGCCTCGGCCTGTCGCCGCACCGGGCCGGATCCCGGCACGACGAGGCCCGGGACCGCGGCCGTCCGGCCGCGCAGCACTTCCGCCGCGGCGCGCAGGTCCTCGATGCGGGAATTGGTGCAGGAGCCGATGAAGACCCGGTCGATCGCGACCGCCTCGAGCGGGGTACCGGGGGTCAGGCCCATATAGTCGAGCATCGTCCGCATCTGCCCGGCCTTGGTGGCGTCCGGCTCCGCGCCCGGATCCGGCACCGTCGCGGTGACGGGGAGCGCGGTCTCGGGGCTGGTGCCCCAGGTCACGGCCGGGGCGATGGCGGCGGCATCGAGCGTCACCTCGCGGTCGAACCGGGCGCCCTCGTCGCTCGGGAGCTGCCGCCACGCCGCCACGGCCTCATCGAACAGCGCACCCTTCGGCGCGTAGGCGCGGCCCTCCAGGAACGCGAAGGTGGTGTCGTCCGGCGCGATCATGCCGGCCCGGGCGCCGGCCTCGATCGACATGTTGCAGATGGTGAGCCGCCCCTCCATCGACAGGCCGCGGATCGCGCTGCCGGCATATTCGAGCACGTGCCCGACCGCGCCGCCGGCCCCGATCACCACGATGATCGCCAGGATCACGTCCTTGGCGGTGACGTGGGGGCCGAGCTGCCCGTCGATCCCGACCCGCAGCGTCCTGGGCCGGCGCTGCCACAGGGCCTGCGTGGCGAGCACGTGCGCGACTTCCGTCGCGCCGATGCCGAAGCCGAGCGCCCCGAAGGCGCCGTGGGTCGAGGTGTGGGAATCGCCGCAGACGACCGTGAGGCCCGGCAGCGTCAGGCCCTGCTCCGGCGCCAGGACGTGGACGATGCCCTGGGCGCGGTCGTCGAGGCCGAAATGCCGGATGCCGTGGCGGCCGGCATTGTCGGCGAGCGTCGAGACCATGTTGGCGATTTCGGGATCGGGGATCGGGCCGCTGCGGTCGCGGGACGGCACGTAGTGATCGGCCACCGCGAAGGTCAGGTCCGGGCGGCGGATTGTTCGAGCGGCATGGTCGAGCATGCCGAAGGCGTGGAACGAACCCTCGTGCAGCAGGTGCCGGTCGATGGCGAGGAGCGCCTGCCCGTCGGGCCGGGTCGCCATGACGTGGGCGTCCCAGACCTTGTCGAGGAGGGTGCGAGGGGGCGGGGTCATGGGGCGTCCTCCGTGTCTTGTTCTGGAACTCGAAATGACGAACTCCGCCCCTTTCCCGGACGACTGGAACGAAGTGGAAGGAGATCCGGGATCCAGCATGAAAAGTCGCGAAGCGTCTTTATGTCCGCAACGGTGCAGGGTGCAGAGCCGCTTCGCGGCTAGTCTTTGTGCTGGATCCCGGATCTCCTTCCGCTTCGCTGCAGTCGTCCGGGAAAGGGGGAGGATGTCATAAATGGTGGGCGACAGGGGCTAACGCACCCCCATCGCCCCCGCCGCCTGCCCGGCGATGCGCCCGAGCGCCACCGCCGCCAGCAGACCGTTGCCCGACAGGTACCCTCCGGGCCCCGTCCCCGACACGCCGCAGGCCGCGCCACCCGCGGCGAACAGGTTCGGCATCGGCGCGCCCGCCGCCGTCAGCACCCGCGCGTCGTCGTCGACCACGAGTCCACCCTGGGTGTGGAACAGCGCGCCCGTCACCCGCACCGCCCGGTAGGGCGGGCTGAGCGCCGGCACGCCGGCGAAGGCGCGCCCGAACCCGTCCCCTCCGCCGTCGCGCTTCAGGGCTTCGACCTCGGCGAGGGTGGCGGAGAGAGTCTCCTCCGGCAGGTGCAGCCGCGCCGCCAGCTCTGCGACAGTGTCGGCCGCGACGATCGCCCCGGCGCTCTCGGCCCGCCGAAAGTCTTCGAACTGTCGCGCGATGGCCGCGATGCGCTCATCGAACACTGTGACCGCCACGCCGCCGGGCTGGCGCAGCACCTCGGCGGCCTGCTCGGAATAGCCCCTGCTCTCGTCGGAGAAGCGCCGCCCCTCCGCATTCACCTGGAACCCGCCCTCGGTGACGGTCGCCCAGGTGATCAGGATGCCGTGGGGATGCGCCACCGAGCCGTGCCCCTGGTGGCCCGAGAGGTGGCGGGTGGCGGCGCCGAGCGCCTCGCCCCAGAGCAGCGCGTCGCCCTGGTTGCCCTCGTGGCCGAAATAGAGCGCGCTCGAGAGTTCCGGCACGTGCTGCGCCACCAAGGCCTTGTTGCCGCCGTAGCCGTTGCAGGCCAGCACCAGCGCCCGGCAGCCGACGCGCTCGCGCGAGCCGTCGGGGCGAGTCAGGCCAATGCCCCGGATCGCGCCAGCCTCGGTGTAGAGCGTGTCGACGGTCGCCTCGCACAGGACCGGGATGCCGGCCTCCTCGACGGCGCGGGCGAGGCGGTCGACCAGTTCCTCGCCCGACCGGCTCGGCAGGCCGTGCATGCGGTTGGCCGAGTGGCCCGGATAGCGGAAATCGGTGATGACCGAGAAGGGCAGGCCGTGGCGATCGGCCAGCCATTCGAGGGCGGGCCCGACCGCGCCGGCGAGGCGCGTGACGAGGGCCGGATCCGGCTCGTTCTTGGCCTTGGCCATGATGTCGGCGGAAAACAGCTCCGGGCTGTCCTCGATCCCTGCCTCGCACTGCCACCGGGTGCCAGGGGCCGGGACCAGCCCGGCCGAGAGGGCCGTCGAGCCGCGGGGCACGGGATCGCGCTCGACCACCAGCACTTCGGCCCCGGCCTCAACGGCGGCGAGCGCCGCCACCAGCCCGGCGGCCCCGGCGCCGATCACCGCGACCGGCACCTCGATGTCGAAGGAGGCGGCGGGCTCGACCCTCATGCCGACAGCTCCCGGACGATCTCGGCGACGTCCGCCACCCGGCAGACGGGCTCGAGCGCCTCGATCGCGGTCCGGTGCACGCCAAGCGAGAAGGCCGCGCAGCCATCCGACAGCACGGTGACCGAGAAGTCCCGCACATGGGCGTCGCGCACCGTCGAGGCGACGCCGCCATTGGTGACGATGCCCGACACGATCAGCCGCTCGATCCCCGCCTTGCGCAGAACCCATTCGAGCCGGGTCATGTAGAAGGCCGAATAGGCGACCTTCTCGACCGAGAGGTCGGCGGGCTGGAGCTCGTCCACCAGGGCGTGGCCCCAGGCGCCGGGCAGGAAGTCGCCCTTCCGCAGGAACGGCCGCAGCTCGCGCAGGTGGGGTGAGATCAAGGGCTCGCCGCCCTTGCCCGGCACCAGCGTGAAGTGGGTCGAGACGATGAACCCACCGCCCGTCCGGATCAGCTCGGCCAGCGGCCGTACCGTTGCGGGCACGGCGGCGATCTCGGGCGCGGACTGGCCCGCCCGGCCATAAGCGCCGTCCGGGTGCAGGAAGTCGTTCTGGAGATCGCAGATCAGGAGCGCGGTGCGCTCGACCGGGATCGGAGCGTGGCTCATGCGGGCTCTCCCGTGCGGGTGACGACGACGTTGCCGAGCCGGTCGACGCGGGCCGTCAGGTCGGGATCGACCACGGTGGTGGCGTCCGGCTGTTCGAGGATCGCAGGTCCCGGGATCTCGGCCCCGACCGGCAGGGCGAGGCGGGCGTAGATCGTGGCCTCGTGCCAGGCGCCGGAAAACCAGACCGGCCGGCTGCCGAGGCGGGCGGCGTCGAGCGAGGCGTCGGGTCCCGGCGCCAGGGCGGCGAGGTCGAAATGCGGCCGCCGCCCGATCGCGGCGGTGCGCAGGTTGACGATGCGGGTGCCGAGGCCCGGCAGCAGCCGGCTGAACGAGATGCGGTAGGCCGCCTCGAACGCCGCCTGGATCACCGCGACGGTGACGCCGGTGGTGCCGTTCTCGACCGTCACGGGAAGCGCCACCGCGACGGTGTGGGTCTGGCCGACATAGTGCATGTCGAGCTCGAACACCGTGTCGATCCGCGAGACGGTGAGGCCGGCGGCCTCGACGACCTGCCGGGCAGCCTCGGCTTCCGCCACCATCCGCCGGTCGAGGGCGGCGGCGTCGAGGCCGGCGAGCGACAGGTTCAGGGTCTGGACCTGATCGTGCCGGATGTCGGCGATGACGCAGCCCAGCGCCGAGGTGACGCCCGGATAGCGCGGCACGAGAGCCCCGCGCAGGCCCACATCCTTGATCAGCGCCCCCACATGCAGCGCCCCGCCGCCGCCGAAGGGCACGGCCGCGAACTTTTGCGGGTCGTGGCCGCGCTCGATCGAGACGAGGCGGATCGCGCCCGCCATCTTGCCGTCGGCGACGCGCACGATGGCTTCGGCCGCCGTCATCACGTCGAGGCCGAGCGGCGCGGCGACGTGATCTTGGATTGCGGCCTTCGCGGCCTCGACGTCGAGGCGCTTCAGCGCCCCGCCGATAGGCCGCTCGGCGTTGATGCGGCCGAGCACCACGTTGGCGTCGGTCAGCGTCGGACGGGTATTGCCCTGGCCGTAGCAGACCGGGCCCGGCCGCGAGCCGGCGCTCTCCGGCCCGACCTGGAGCAGGCCGCCGGCATCGACATGGCCGATCGACCCGCCGCCGGCCCCGATCGTGCTGATCTCGATCATCGGCGTGCGGATCACGAGACCGAAATCGATCGTGGTTTGGGCCGCGAGCGCCGTCTCGCCCTCGACCACCAGCGACACGTCGAAGGAGGTGCCGCCGAGATCGCCGGTGATCACGTTCGGGAAGCCGGCCTCCTTGGCGATAGCGGCCGCCGCGATCACGCCGGCCGCCGGCCCCGAGAGGGCGGTGCGCACCGGCAGCCGTCGGGCGGTGGCGGTGGACATCACGCCGCCATTCGACTGCACGATGTGGAAGCGCCCTTCGAACCCTTCCGAGTCGAGCGCCCGGTCGAGCTTGCCGAGATAGCTGCCGACGACCGGCTGGAGATAGGCGTTGAGCACGGTGGTCGAGGTGCGCTCGAACTCGCGGATCTCCGGCAGGATGCCCGACGAGCGCTCGACATTGGCGTTCGGCCACACGGCGCTTGCGGCTTCGAGGGCGACTCGCTCGTTCTCGGGGTTGGCGTAGGCGTTGACGAAGCAGATCGCCAGGGCCTCGGCGCCATTCGCCAAGAGCGCGCGGGCGGCCTTCGCCACCTGCTCTGGATCGATACTCTCACGGATCGTGCCGTCGGCGAGCGTCCGCTCGTCCACCTCCAGGCGCAGGTCGCGGTCGACCACGGGGACGAAGTCGCCCCACAGGCCCCAGGTGTGGCGCCGGTCGCGCCGGCGCATCTCCAGGACGTCCCGGAATCCCCGGGTGGTGATGAGGCCGATCCGGGCGCCTTTGCGCTCCAGCAGCGCGTTGGTGCCGACGGTCGTGCCGTGGACGATCGAGGCGAGCCCAGCGACCGGACCGAACCCCTTGAGGCCGGCGAGGAAGCCCACCGCCTCGTCGCCGCGGTTAGACGGGACCTTGCCGGTCTGGAAGCGGCCGGCGGCCTCGTCGTAGTAGAAGAGGTCGGTGAAGGTGCCGCCGACATCGACGCCGACGATGGCGCGGGGGGTCATCGGGTTTCTCCGGTCGTCAGGTCGTAGTCGCGGGCGGCGGCCTCCGGCGTGACGTAGCCGAGGCGCAGGTCGCGGTTGAGGGCGTCGCGGTTCCGCTCGGCCGGATGGCCGAAGCCGCCGCCGCCGGGGGTCTCGAGCCGGACCCGCTCGCCGGCCTTGATGCGGACATCGGTGACCTTCGACACCATCGGCGGGCTCGCCCAGCCCTCCGGCGTCTGCCAGGCGAAGCGGTTGAGCGCTGCCGGCCGCCCGCCCTCGACGCCGAACGGCGCCACCTTGCCGCGCTCGCCGAGCAGGAAGACGTCGGCGTCGGTCAGGGTCTCGATCTCGTAGACGGCGCCCAGGCCGCCGCGATGCGCGCCGGCCCCGGCGCTGTCGGGCCTTAAGGACCACTGGGTGAAGACGACCGGGTAGGCGGCCTCCAGGATCTCCACCGGCGGGATCGTCGCGGTCGAGATCGGGTTGTTGGCGTGGCTGAGCCCATCGGTCTCCGGGTTGCCGCCCAAGCCCCCGCCGAAGAACGAGAACATCACCCAGCGCGAGCCGTCGGGCCGGTGGCCGGCGAGCGACAGCGCGTTGATGGTGCCGAAGGGCGCAGCCGTCGCCCGCTCCGGATCGGCCTCCGCCAGGGCGCCCAGCACCACGCCGATCAGCCGCAGGATCGTCTCGGTGTAGCCGGCCATCGGCTTCGGCGCACCGGCGCCGAGCAGGGTCGTCTCCGGCACCGCGAAGGTGATCGGCCGCAGGCAGCCGGCATTGGCCGGGACCTCGGTGAAGACGTGCTTCAGGGCGACGTAGCAGGCGGCCACGGTGGTCGCGTGGGAGATGTTGATCGGTCCCTGCGCCGGGGCCGAGGAGCGCGAGAAGTCGAGCACCATCCGATCGCCGTCGATCGTCAGGTCGAGGGCGATGGTCAGCGGCTCGTCGGTGATGCCGTCATTGTCGAGCACGTCCTCGAAGCTGTAGCGGCCGTCCGGGAGCGCCCGGATCGCGGCGCGCATCAGGGCCTCGGCCCGGGCGGAGAAGGCCGCGAAGGCGGCGTCCACGGTGCGGTCGCCGTACTCGTCGAGGAGCGCGGTGAAGCGGCGCTCGCCGAGGTCGAGAGCGTTGAGCTGGCCGTTGAGGTCGCCCCAGTTCGAGGTCGGCACGCGGGTATTGGCGGCCAGGATGTCGACGATGTCCTGGTTCAGGCGCCCGGCGGAAAACAGCTTCACCGGCGGGAAGCGCACGCCCTCCTGGAAGCTCTCGGTGGCCTTCGGGTTGTAGCCCCCCGGCACGTTGCCGCCGATGTCGAGCCAGTGGCCGACCGAGGCGAGCCAGCAAAAGAGTTTTCCGTCCCGGAAGACCGGGCGGACCAGCCGGAAATCGTTGAGGTGGGTGCCGCCGCTATAGGGATCGTTGAACAGGAACGTGTCGCCGGGCTCGAGTCCCCCTTCGCGCTCGACCTTGGCGATCACCGCCTTCACGGCGAAGGCCATGGCGCCGACGAAGATCGGCAGGCCCTTGGTGCCCTGGACCAGGGTGTCGCCGGTGGTCGCGTGGTAGAGGCCGTGGCAGGCGTCGCGGGCCTCGGCGATGATCGGGTTGAAGGCCGAGCGGTAGAGCGTCGCGTCCATCTCGTCGGCGATCTGCTCCAGGCGGCCCTTCAGCACCGCCAGGGTGACGGGATCGATCGCGGTCATTGGGCGCTCCCCTCGTAAGCCCGGCCGCGGGCCAGCATCTCGGGGGTGCCGATCAGGGCGTTCAGCTCGCCGAAGTCGAACATCCGCTCGGAGAAGGGGGCGTTGGTGCCGGCCTTGGCGAGCGAGCCGTAATACTCCTTCGCGGTGCGGGCGAGCGCCCGCACGATGCCTCCGGGAAAGATCACCAGACGAAAGCCGAGTGCCCCGAGATCGGCCGCCGAGGCGAGCGGGGTGTCGCCGCCCTCGACCATGTTGGCGACGAGCGGGGCTTGCGTGCCGAGCGCCTTCGTCACCGCGGCGAGCTGGTTCTCCGAGCGCGGCGCCTCGACGAACAGCACGTCGGCGCCAGCCTCGGCATAGGCCTGGGCCCGCTCGATGGCGCGCTCGAAGCCCTCGACGGCGACCGCATCGGTGCGGGCGACGATCAGGGTCTCGGCGCTCACGCGGGCATCGAGCGCGGCGCGGATCTTGCCGACCATGTCGGCCTGGCCGATCAGGGTCTTGTCCTGAAGGTGGCCGCAGCGCTTCGGGTAGCTCTGGTCCTCGAGCTGGATCGCGCTGGCGCCGGCGCGCTCGAACAGCCGCACGGTGCGCTCGACGTTGAGCGCGTTGCCGTAGCCGTTATCGGCATCGACCACGAGGGGCGTCGCCACCCGGTCGCGCACCAGGGCCACGGTCTCGGCGACCTCGCTCATCGAGACGAGGCCGATATCCGGCCGGCCCAGCCGCGTATAGGCGATCGCCGCGCCGGAGAGGTACAGGGCCTCGAAGCCCGCATCCGTGGCGATCGAGGCCGTGAGGGCGTCGTAGACGCCCGGAGCGACGAGGACGCGGTCCTCGGCGAGACGGGACTTCAGGGACATGACGGTCAGTCTTCCTGGTACTATTGCTGCTAGCAGGCTCTCTCGCGTCGTCGAGGCGCCCGGTCGATGAAGGATCTCCGCGTCATCCCGGGGCTCGCCGCAGGCGAGAGCCCGGGATCCAGAACCGCGAACCTTGCAGAATGAGGCGGTGACGGTCCGCTTTCTTCTCGATCACCTGTGCATCTGGACTCCGGGCTCCGCTGCGCGGCCCCGGAATGACGCGGTGGGTATGATGTCGGTCGGGATAACGGGTCCGGGGCTCACGCCACCAACCCCAGCAACGCCCCAACCCCCTCCGCCCGAT
>NZ_JBEXZS010000139.1:0-13338 GCF_040593685.1 Methylobacterium sp. EM32
GAGGGGGTCATCGGGGGCCTCGGGAACGGTCTAACAGAGAGAATGCGCCACCGCTTCGGCGCGCGAAATGCGGCGCTATCAAGAAGCGGGCCTCGCACCGCCACCGTCGGACGGGCCCGTTCGACGGTGGCGGCCAAGCCCGAACGGGCGCCGGCGCTGATGCGAAGACACGAGAGTATTACGTCTCCACCAGCCCCGTCGTGCTGCCCGAGGCCTCCGAATCCGGCCGTCCATGCGGCAGGGCGAGGTATTCCTCCGAGCGCATCTCGATCAGGCGCGAGACCGTGCGCTCGAACTCGAACGCCTCGCGGCCGGAATCGGCGAGGTAGAGTCCGGTCGGCTCAGCGGCGGCGGAGGCGAGCAGCTTGGTGCGGGTGTCGTAGAGCGCGTCGACCAGGATGATGAAGCGCTTGGCCTCGTTGCGCTGGGGCATGTCCATCACCGGAATCTCTTCGACGATCACGGTGTGGAAGCGCTCGGCGAGCGCGAGGTAGTCGGCGGCGCCCAGCGGCCGGGCGCAGAGATCCGCGAAGGTGAAGCGGGCGACGCCGCCCGCGGCCTCGGGGATCGCCACGTCGTGGCCCTTGACCTGGATCGTCGTCGGCCGGCCCTGAGGCTCGCCGGACAGCGCCCGGAAGGCGCCGGTGAGCGCGGCCTGCGCCGCCGCATCCGCCGGCACGTGGTAGACCGGGCTGCCGCCGAGTTTCTCGAGGCGGAAATCGGTGCGCGAATCGAGCCGCACCACCGCGACCCGCTCCTTCAGCTGCTCGATGAAGGGCAGGAACAGGGCGCGGTTCAACCCGCCCTCGTAGAGCCGGTCGGGCTCGACGTTCGAGGTCGCCACCATCACCACGCCGCGGGCGAAGAGCGCGGTGAACAGCCGCCCGAGGATCATCGCGTCGGCGATGTCGGTGACGGTGAACTCGTCGAAGCAGAGGAGCCGCGCCTCCGCCGCCAGCGCCTCGGCCACCGGCTGGATCGGGTCGTCGCCTCTAGCGGTCCCCTGCTTCACCGCCTGGCGGTGACGGTGGATGCGCTCGTGCACGTCGCCCATGAAGGCGTGGAAATGGACCCGGCGCTTCGGGCCGGGCGCCGCCTCGTGGAAGAGGTCCATCAGCATGGTCTTGCCGCGGCCGACGAGACCCCAGACGTAGAGGCCGCGCGGGCCGGCGACCGGCTCCGGTCTGCGGCCGAACAGCCGGCCGAGGACGCCGGGGCTCGCCGGTGGCGGCGCCTCGGCCAGGTCGCGGATCACGCCGTCGAGGTGAGCGACGAGGCCGGTCTGGGCGAGATCGCGCTCGATCGCGCCCGACTCGACCAGGGCGTCGTAGCGGGCGGCGACCGGGCCGCGGGCGGTGGAAGCGGGGCTTTGGGTCACCGGGGCGGCTTATCGCGCGGGCGTGGTCCGTGCAATCCGCGCGGATCCCGGCAATGCGGTCAGATCATGACGGGTGCATGCGCCGGCGGCACGGCCGTTGTGCCGTGCAGCATCGGAACGCCGTCCCCATCTCCCGCATTGCACAATCCCGGTCGGCGACCGGGATGGGGAAACGCTCGAGATCGTGCCGTCACCGTTCGGAGCACACCTCGAGAATGCAAGATCGCCTCCAGCCTACCCGACTCCCCGCCGGCATCCTGGTCCGGCGCCTCTGGTCGAGCGACCGCGACGCGGTCGTGTCGCTGTTTAAAGGCCTCGACCCGGATTCCCGCTTCGACCGTTTCATGGGCGCGGTGAGCGAGGCCCGGGCCGCGTCCTACGCGGCGCAGGCCGTCGCCGCTGAGGGCCGGATCTTCGGCGCCTTCATCGACGGCGCCCTGCGCGGCGTCGGCGAGCTGCGCCCCGCGGGCAATGACGCCGAGGCCGAGATCGCCTTCGCGGTGGCGCCCGGCCATCGCGGCCGCGGTCTCGGCGCCGCGCTCGGCCAGCGCCTCCTTGATGCCGCCCGCAACGGCGGCACGCGCCGGCTGCACCTGCGCTGCCTGCCCGGCAACCGGCGGATGCGGGCGCTCGCCCGGCGTCTCGGCGCTGAAGTGCGCCTCGGCGGCCGGGAGGTCCACGCCGTCCTGGCGCTCAGCCCGCCGACGCTGTTCTCGCTCTGGCGCGAGGGCATGGACGGGGTGTTCGACGTCGCGGCGGCCTCCGCGGCGTGCGCGGCCGCCTGGCCGGGCCTGCCGGTGATCTGACGCCGTCTCGGCTGGCGCGGGGCAACGACCTGTGGAGGGTTGAACAAAGTCTTAATCGGGGCCTGGACCTGCCACGATCCGGCCCCGACCGCGCCGGATTGTCGGGCTCAAACGAAGATCAAGACCAGAGGAGGGGACATCCCGATGCAGCCCGTCCGTACCCCGCGCGGCGAGGAGACCGCCGCCCAGAGCCAGTCGGATCTGGAGCGCTCCGTCG
Source organism: Methylobacterium sp. EM32 (assembly GCF_040593685.1). Classification (NCBI taxonomy): domain Bacteria; kingdom Pseudomonadati; phylum Pseudomonadota; class Alphaproteobacteria; order Hyphomicrobiales; family Methylobacteriaceae; genus Methylobacterium; species Methylobacterium sp. EM32. The sequence goes on from NZ_JBEXZS010000139.1 coordinate 2,402, forward strand.
CGGCGGCGCTCCGCACCATCGCGGCGGTCCAGGCGGAGCGCAGCGCCCCGCCGGTCCGCTCCGCCCGCCTGCGGCTCGCGACGATCTACGGCGTCACCCGCCTCCAGCGCCGCCGCGAGCGCGAGGCGGGCTAAGCAGATTTCGCAAAAGTAGCCGCCGGTTTTGCGACAAAAATCTGCGATATGACAAGAAGCTAAGCGGACGAAGCGTTGGCCTGCCAACGCAAGTCTGCTTAGCCCCGCGCCAGTTCCCAGCCCCGCTCGGCCAGCGCGATGCCGAGCGCGCCCTTCTGGCTCGCCTCGTCGCTCGACGCGTTGCCGGCCTGCGCGCGGGCGAGCACGCCCTCCAAGATCACCGCGAGGCGGAACAGCGCGAAGGCGACGTGGAACGGGGTGATGCCGTCGCGGCGCCCGGTGCGCTCGCAGTAGCGGCGCACGTACTCGTCCTGGGTGGGGATGCCGAGGGCGGGCAGGTCGCGCCCAAGCATGCCGCGATAGGCCGACGGGTCGGTGTTGTAGGCGATGCAGTTGTAGCCGAGATCGGCGAGCGGGTGGCCGAGGGTCGCCAGCTCCCAGTCGATGATGCCGATCACCCGCGGCTCGGTCTTGTGGAAGATCATGTTGTCGAGGCGGAAATCGCCGTGGACGATCCGGGTCTCGTCGCTGTCGGCCGGGATATGGGCCGGCAGCCACTCGGCCAGCCGGTCGATGCCTGGGTTCTCGCGGGTCTTCGAGGCGACCCACTGCTTCGACCAGCGCTCGATCTGGCGCTGGAAGTAGTTGCCGGCACGGCCGAAATCGGAAAGGCCGACCGCCGAAGGCTCGACCAGGTGGAGGCGCGCCAGCGCCTCGTTCATGCCGTGATAGATCCCCGCCCGCTCCTCGCGCGGCAGCTCCGGCAGCATCGGGTCCCAGAACACCCGGCCGTGCAGCCGCTCCATCAGGTAGAACGGCGTGCCGACGACGCTCGCGTCGGCGCAGTAGGCCACCGCCTGCGGCACCGGCACGTCGGTGCGCGAGAGCGCCTGCAGCACCCGGAACTCCCGGTCGACCGCGTGGGCGGAGGGCAGGAGCTTGCCCGGCGGCTGCTTCCTCAGCACGTACTCGCCGGCCTCGGCCATCACCAGGAAGGTCGGGTTCGACTGCCCGCCGCGCATCTGGCGTAGTTCGTTCAGCCGCCCCAGCCCCGCTTGCGCGAGGAACGCCTCCAGCGCCTCGGTCGGGAAGCGGTGCGCCTCGCGCACCGGGATGGTCTCGGGCAGGTCCGACGGGGATGGGGCGTTCATGCGACCTTCGCGGCCTCTCAAGCGGGCGTTTCCTCGCCGAACCATGCCCCACCGGCGGCTCCGGGTCATTCGTGCAGTGCAGCAAATCGGCGGCGAGGCGCTGTACCCCACTGATTTCGCCGCATTTTCCGGCAATCGGGTGGGCAAGCGCACACTCCACGATTAGAATGCCCGCATGATTCGCGCATCCCTCCTCGCCGCCCTCGGCCTGCTCGCCCTCGCCCTGCCCGCCGATGCCCGGCAAAAGCCCAAGGCGGAGGCCGCGCCCGCGAGCCTCCAGGCCAGCCCGATCGGCACCTTCGGCGACTGGAACGTCTTCGCCGCCGGCGAGGGCAAGTCGCGCATCTGCTACGCCATCAGCCAGCCGCAGGTGCGCCTGCCGAAGAGCCTCAAGCGCGATCCGGCCTACCTCTTCGTCACCGTGCGCAAGGGCGAGAAGGTCAACAACGAGGTCGCGGTGATGCTGGGCTTCGCGCCGAAGCCCGGCAGCGGCCAAGCCACCACCACCGCCGCGGCGAACGGCGCGGTGCCGGCCCCGGCTGCCAGCGCCTCCGATCCGAGCCTCGCGATCGGCTCGGCCCGCTACGCGCTGGTGGTGAAAGGCGCCAATGCCTGGGTGCAGAACCCGGCTGACGAGAGCAAGGTCGTGGCCGAGATGAGCCGCGGCAAGAAGGTCGTCGTCAAGGCCGTCTCGCAGCGCGGCAACGCCTCGACCGACGAGTACGCCCTCGACGGCTTCGGCGAGGCGATGAAGCGCACGCGCGAGGAGTGCAAGTAGCGCCCAGGCTCTGCATCGTCCCGGGGCTCAGGGCACGACCGTGATGCGAGAGCCTGTTCGTACGGGCCGACAGACGTGACATCCTCCGTGTCATCCCGGGGCCGCGAAAGCGGAACCCGGGATCCATAACCGCCGAGATCTCAGGACGAAGCGGAACGCGATCCGCCTGATTCGGCATCGTCAGCGGTTATGGATCCCGGGTTCTCGACTGCGCCGAGCCCCGGGATGGCGAGGTGGGATTCAGCGGCATCGGTGGTCTGCGCTCGACGCGATGTCCCACCGCCCCATCGCGTTCCGGCCCGAATACCCCTATATGCGGCCGTAATCCGTTTCATTCGAAGGTCTGTAAACTCATGGCGACGGCGTCGTTCGACACCGCCCGGCGCGGGGAAGGCGCCGTACCAGCAGCGCAAGGTCCGGCGATCGAGAAGACGCCCGAGATCCGTCCCGAGGCGCTGGAGACCACCGGTCCGACCTCCCTCGTCGGCCTGACCCGCGAGGCCCTGAAGGGCAGGCTCGCGGCCGTGGGCGTGCCCGAGCGCGAGCAGCGCATGCGCGCCGGCCAGCTCTGGCACTGGATCAACGTGCGCGGCGCCTCGTCCTTCGACGAGATGACAAATGTCAGCAAGGTGCTGAAAGGTCAGCTCGCCGGTATCCACACCCTCGACCGGCCGGAGGTGGTGAGCGAGCAGGTGTCGCGCGATGGCACCCGCAAGTGGCTGATCCGCATGCCGCCGACCGGCCGGCACGACCACAACCGCGGCGCCGAGATCGAGTGCGTCTACATCCCGGCCAACGACCGCGGCACGCTCTGCGTCTCGTCGCAGGTCGGCTGCACCCTGACCTGCTCGTTCTGCCACACCGGCACGCAGCGCCTGGTGCGCAACCTGTCGTGCCAGGAGATCGTCTCGCAGCTGGTGGTCGCCCGCGACCGCCTCGGCGACTGGCCCGGCAAGACCCCGCCGAAGGGCGCCTTCGTGCCGGTCGACGGCTCGCGCTTCGTCTCGAACATCGTCTTCATGGGCATGGGCGAGCCGCTCTACAACGTCGACAGCGTCATCGACGCGGTCGGCGTGATGAGCGACCACGAGGGCCTCGGCCTGTCGCGCCGGCGCATCACCGTCTCGACCTCCGGCGTGGTGCCGCAATTCGAGCGCCTCGGCCTCGAGGCCAACGCCATGCTGGCGATCTCGCTCCACGCCGTGCGCGACGACCTGCGCAACGAGCTGGTGCCGCTCAACCGCAAGTATCCGATCCGCGACCTGCTCCAGGCCTGCCGTGACTATCCGGGCGTGTCGAACGCGCGGCGCATCACCTTCGAATACGTGATGCTGAAGGGCGTCAACGATTCCGACGCCGAGGCACGCGAACTGGTGCGCCTGCTCAAGGGCATCCCGGCCAAGATCAACCTGATCCCGTTCAATCCCTGGCCCGGCTCGAAGTACGAGTGCTCGGACTGGGAGCGGATCGAGCGCTTCTCCGAGATCGTGTTCAATGCCGGCTACGCCTCGCCGGTGCGCACGCCGCGGGGCCGGGACATCCTGGCGGCCTGCGGCCAGCTCAAGAGCGAGACCGAGAAGCTGCGTGCCCGCGCCCGGCTGATGCTCGAGGAGGGCATCGGCGCCGAGGGCGTCTACGCCGCCGCGCACGACGACGACTGAGCCGGCCCGATGTCCCTCGGCCGCCTCCTCGCCGTCGCGACCGCGCTCCTGATGGCGGTCGCCTGCGGCGCCCTCGCCCTCGGTATCGGCGTCGTCATGGACCCGGTCCTGCGCGACCTCATGGGCACCCTCGGCCTGTCGGGGCTGGAGGCCGTGCTGTCGGACCTCGCCGAGGGCTACGCCCCCGACCCCGCGATGGTCGAGGGGGCGGTGAGCCTCGGGCGCGCCATCCTGCTCCTCGTCGCGGTGCCGCCGGCGCTCAACGCGGTCGTCGGCGAGGTGCTGGGCTGGCGCTCCCTCGCCTGGTACGGCGGCGCCACCGGGCTCCTCACGGCGCTCTTGCCCTGGCTGATGCGCGGCGGCGCCGGGCCCGCAAGGGCCGGGATCGAGGCCGGGGAGGGGCGGGTGACGGCGATCCTGTTCTGCGCCGGCGGCATCGCCGGCCTGATCTACTGGCTCGGCGCCGGGCGCTTCGCCGGGCGCGGGGCCGCGACGATGTGGGCGGCGCCGCGGCGGTGAGCCGGCGCCCACCCTGCCCTTGGGTTTGTGTCAATCATCTCACACGTTACCGCAGTCGCCGGCTGGTCGGATCTGTGGAAGACGGACGGGACAAGTGGGTTCGTGAGAGTCTCGTTTAGACTCGCGGGGGCACGGTCGAGTTCCTCCTGACGTCTTTCCGAGAGACTCCGCCCGATGCCGTCGCCGCGCCGCCTCCTTGCCGCGATCAAGACTGTCCGGGTCTGGATCGTGCTCGGCGTGCTGGCTCCCCTGGGGATGCTGCTCGTCTCCGCCTTCATGCTCTACGAGCTGCGGCGGGAGATGTGGGCCCGGTCCGAGGACACCTCCCGCAACCTGCTGCAGGTGATCGAGACCGACATCGCCCGCAACGTCGAGATCATGGACCTCGCCCTGCAGGGCGTAATCGCCAAGATCGCGAGCCCGCACCTCGTCGATGCGTCGGAGCCGCTGCTTCAGCTGGTCTTGTTCGACCGCGTCGTGACCGCCGACGGCATGGGTATCCTGGTGCTGTTCGACGAGCACGGCACCGGCCTCCTGAACTCGCACTATCCGGCGAGGGCCGGCGGCTCCTTCGCCGACCGGGACTACTTCCAGGTCCACCAGCGCAACCCGGATGCTGGGCTCTACATCAGCAAGCCCTACCTGTCGCGGATGTCGGGCGCTTACACGGTCGCGTTCAGCCGGCGCATCACGAAAGCGGACGGGTCGTTCGGCGGCGTTGCGGTCGCGACGCTGAAGCTGTCCCACTTCACCCAGATCCTGTCCCAGATCGACCTCGGCCGGAACGGCAGCATCAACCTGATCCGCCAGGACGGCATCCGGATCATGCGCTACCCCTACGACGTGCGCGACGTCGGCGCCGACGTGTCGGGCGGCTCCAACTTCCAGCGCTTCATCCGGGAGGGGAAGGGACGCTTCTCCGAGCGGGCGAACCGGGACGGCGTCCACCGGCTGTTCACCTTCACGCAGGTCGGCGCGTTCCCCCTCGTCCTGTCGATCGGGCTCAGCACCGAGGAGATCGAGGCTGGGTGGCGCGCCAAGGCGCTGATGATCGGCCTCACCCTGCTCGCCCTGTTCGGCCTCGCGGTGCTGTTGGCGCTGCTGTGCGGGCGGGAGTTGCGGCGGCGCGAGGCGGTCGAGGCCGAGCTCGCCCGCCTGTCGATGACCGATGGGCTGACCGGGCTGCCGAACCGGCGCCGCTTCGACGAGGCCTTGGCGGTGGCCCTGAAGGCTTCGTCCCGCAGCGGTCAGCCCGTCGGGCTGCTGATCGTCGATGCCGACCATTTCAAGCGCTTCAACGACCGCTACGGCCACGCGGTCGGCGACGAGATCCTGCGCGGGCTGGCGCGCTGCCTGTCGGCTTGCATCCACAGGCCGCACGACCTCGTCTGCCGGATCGGCGGTGAGGAATTCGGCGTGATCCTGCCGGGTACCGACGCGGAGGGGGCGGCGCGGGTCGCCGAGCGCCTGCACGAGGAAGTGGCGACCCTGGCGGTGGCCTCCGCCGGCCTCAGCCCCGGCGCGGTGACGGTGAGCATCGGCCTCGCGGAGGCCGCAGGCGGCGCGCAGGCCGAGCTCTACCGGGCGGCCGACACCGCGCTCTACGCCGCCAAGAGCGCCGGCCGCAACCGCACCTGCCGGGCCGAGGCGCGGCCGACGGCGCCCCGTCTGCGCCTCGTCGCAGGGGTGGACACCGCCGCCTCCTGACGGGTCGGGCAGGCGTCGGTCAGCGCACCGTCAGCAGGATGCGGGCCGCGAAGGTGCCGAACAGCCCGGCGAACAGCCAGTCGATCCCCCGCATCAGCCGCGGCCGCGCCTGGAGCGCGCCGGTGACCCGGGCGGCGCCGAGCACCATCAGGATCCCGAGCGGCAGCGTCAGGCCCACGAAGGTAAGGCCCAGGAAGGCGAGCTGGCCGGTCGGGTCGGGGGCGTCGGCGCGCACGAATTGCGGCAGGAAGGTGAGGAAGAACAGCACCACCTTGGGGTTGGTGAGGTTGACGCCGAGGCCGAGCCAGAAGGTGCGCCACAGGCCGCTCCGCACCCTCTCGGCCCGGACGGTGAGGGACGAGCCGCGGCGCAGCGCGTCGACCGCCAGCCAGGCGAGGTAGAGCGCCCCCACCACCTTCAGCACTGTGAAGGCGGTGGCCGAGGCGGCGATCAGCGCCGAGATGCCGAGCACGGCGGCCAGCGTGTGGATCAGGGTGCCGAGGCTCGTACCCAGCACCGTCACGATCCCGGCACGCCGCCCCGACCCGATGGTGCGGGCGAGCGTCAGGCTCATGTCGGGTCCGGGCGTGACGAACAGCACCAGGCAGGCGGCGAGATAGGCGAGCAGCGTCGGGGTATCGGGCAGGAAGCTCATCGGGCGGGCTCCGGGGAGACTGCTCGGGTCTGTAATCCTGCCCGAGCCCAGCGCAAGCCGCTTGAAACGCAAGGCGCCCGCCCGGGGATGCCGGGCGGGCGCGAAGGGACGCCAGGTGATCGGGGGGGTGTTAGAAGGTGATGCCGCCCTCGATCATGTAGCGGTCCTGCGCGGTGCGGTTGCCGGTGCGGCCGAACCCGGTGCCGAGCGTGCCGAAGGCGAGGTCGCCGCGGGTGATGTCGTAGAGCTGGACCCGCGAATACTCGCCGCGGACGAAGAAGCGGTCGAAGGTGAAAGTCGGGGTGACGGTGAAGGACAGGGCCGAGCTGCCCGCGCCGTAGAGCAGGCTGGTGCCGCCCGAGAACCGGTCGCCGGTCTGGGCGATGTACTCGACGCGGCCGGCGAGCGCGAAGTTGTCGGTGAAGGTGTAGCTGGCCAGAACCGCGCCGCCATAGGTCGAGGCGCCCTCGACGATGCCGATCCGGTTGTCCCGCGCGACGTTCGTGTACTGGAAGTAGGGCGTGATCGTCCACGGCCCGTTCGAGTAGGTGTAGTTGACCGACAGGATCCCGCTATTCTGCTGGAACAGCGGCGTCGCGTAGGAGTAGCGCAGGCTGCGCGACAGCACGTCGGTGCGATCGAGGTTGACGCCGCCGTTGATGCCGAAGGTGTTGTTGTCGTCGAGCTTGTAGGTGACGGCGCCGGTCAGCCAGCTGATGTTGCCGGAGAAGAACCCGTCGGTGCCGGCCACCGAGGCCGACCACGGGCCGTCGCTGTAGTTCACCTGCACGCCGTGGTTGATGATGTTCTCCTGGTTGAACAGGAGGCCACGGGAGATGTTCAGGTTCTGGAAGGTGAACGGCGCCTCAGTGCCGATCAGGGTCGGCATCCGGCCGCCCTGGATCGACCATTGGTCGTTGAACACGTACTTGCCGAAGGCGACCGGCAGGGGCGTGAACAGCAGGTCGGTCTGGTCGAGGGCGCTGTAGTTGAGGAAGCCGAGGGCCGGGATCGCGTAGGCGCCGGCCTGGACGTAGAACTGGAACGGCCCGTCGGCCTTCTGGATCCAGCCCTGGATGTTGGTGAAGTCGACCCGGGCCGCCCGGTCGCTCGGCAGCGGCGCGGCCGAGAACGGGAACGGATTGGTCTGGGTGTAGGCGTAGCCAGTGAGCGCGCCGCCGACATAGATGTCGCCGAAGCCGCCGAGGATGAAGCAGGACGGGTTCGGGTTCGGCTTGATCACGCCGCCATAGGCCGGCAGCGACAGGGTCGCCTTGCAGTGCTCGACAACGGCCACCGGGGCAGGGGCCGGGGCGGCCAGGTCGGCGGCCAGGGCGGACCCTGTCGACAGCAGGGCGACGGTCAGGCTGCTGAGGGTGAAGCGCATTGCCACGGTCGGGAAGTCCATCTGGGGCCGGCTCGGCGGGTGCCGACGCTGGCCGGGTCCAACTGCGGTCAAGCTGGCAGTGTGGCCGCATCGTGGCAAAACCTTTTATTGTGCGTTTGCTCAAAAATTGGGCAATCTAGGCTCTGTTGCGAGCGTGTATCCGGCTCCGTGTCTTTCGCGCAACGCAGGTGGATACTTGGACGCCGTACGAATGACGCTGCCTCACGGCACTTCTGCGCTGGGGCAAGCCTGCACGAGGGGCAGGCAATGCACTATCCTGCGATTCCGCTACGTCATGCTTCCGGGCGATCGCGGTGTGCCCCGGGATCGGGGGATTACGGCTCCTCGGCCAGCATTCGCCGCAGCCAGTCGATGAAGGCGGAGGCGGCGGGCGAGAGCGGACGGTCCGCTGCCGGCACCGCCGCGAAGCCGTTCGGGAAGCGGTGGAGGCCGCAGGGCGCGACGAGGCGGCCCGCCGCGAGGTCGTCGCGCACCAGCACCTGCTCCACCAGGGCGACGCCGAGGCCCGACAAAGCGGCCTCGATGCACAGGCCGTTATGCGGGAAGGCGATATCGCGCTCCGCCGCGACGCGCAGGCCCGTCGCCGCCTCCCAGGCCGGCCAGGAATGCGGGGTGTATTCGTGCACGATCCGGGTCCCGGCGGCGAGCCGCCCGTCCCGCATCCGCACCGGGTAGTCGGGCGCGCAGACCACCCCGAAGGCAACGTCGCCGAGGCGGATCGCTCGCGTCTCGTCGCGGATCGGGTGGGCGAGCCGGTCCCAGGTCAGCACCAGGTCGGCGCCGTCGTCGCGGGTCTCCCGGGCCGAGGTCATCGAGAGGCGCACCTGCACCGTCGGCCGCTCGCGGTAGAAGCCCGACAGCCGCGGCACCAGCCAGCGCATCGCGAAGGTCGCCCCGCAGGCGAGGTGGACATTGGCGCCGCGCCCGGCATCGCGCAGCCGCCCGTAGCCCCGCTCCAGGTCGTCGAGCACCCCCGCCACCACGCTCCGGAACGCCTCGCCGGCGGGGGTGAGCCGCAGGCCCGTGCCGGCCTTCTCGAACAGGGCGGTGCCGGCCTGATCCTGCAGCGCCCGCACCTGGCGCGACACCGCCCCGTGGGTGCGCCCGAGTTCATGAGCGGCCTTCGTCACCGAGCCGAGGCGCGCCGCGGCCTCGAAGGCGCGCAGCGAGGAGAGCGGCGGCAGCTGGCGCATGACGGACCCTGTGAGTTTTACGCACGAAGCGGGGTGAAGAACTCAATATACGGCGGCGCCCGTCCCGGGTAGCTCTGCCTTGCCAGAGAGAGAAGGAGACCTGCCGTGGCCGCCACCGTCATCCCGTTCCCGATGCCCCGCACCGCCGGCGCCCCGCGGAGCCTGACCGTGAGCCGCGCGCACGAACCGCGCCTCGCCGGCGTGGCGATCCTGCGGGGCTGGTTCCGGCGATGGAGCGCCCGCCGCAGCCTCGCCCGCGACCTCCCCTTCATGACCGACGAGACCCTGGCCGATGTCGGCCTCACCCGGGCGGAGGCGCGCGCCGAGGCGGGGCGCCCGTTCTGGCGGGCCGGCCTGCCGGATGTCGCCTGAGCACGACGCGGCGTCGCGCCCTGCGCCCGCGGCCGGTTGACCGGCCGCGGTGCCGCTGCCAGCCTGCTCTGCGCCGGGGCCGGGAAGACGCCCCGCTGGGAGGATCCTGTCGTGTCCCACCGCGTCCGCGCCGCCATCCTGCACCACGCTCCCGTCGGGCGGCCCTATGCCGAGAGCCGGCCGCTGCGCATCGAGACGATTGAGCTCGATCCGCCGGGGCCGGACGAGGTGCTGGTCAAGATCGCCGGCGCCGGCCTGTGCCATTCCGACCTCTCGGTCATCAACGGCGACCGTGTGCGACCGGTGCCGGTGGCGCTCGGGCACGAGGCCTCAGGCATCGTCGAGGAGCTGGGACCCGGCGTCACCGACCTGAAGCGCGGCGACCACGTGGTGATGTCCTTCGTGCCGACCTGCGGCGGCTGCGCGCCCTGCCGCGAGGGGCGCGGCGCCCTGTGCGAGCCGGGCAATGCCGCCAATGCCAAGGGCACGCTGCTGTCGGGCGCGCGTCGCATCCGCTGCGACGGGGCCGAGGTGAGCCATCACAGCGGCGTCTCGGCCTTCGGCGAGTATGCGGTGATCTCGCGCCGCTCGATCGTGAAGATCGACCCCGAGGTGCCCCTCGTCGAGGCGGCCCTGTTCGGCTGCGCGGTGATGACCGGCGTCGGCGCGGTGGTGAATACCTGCCGGGTGCAGATGGGCCAGAGCGTCGCGGTGGTGGGTCTCGGCGGCGTCGGCCTCTCGGCTTTGATCGGCGCGGTCGCCTGCGGGGCCGGCCGCGTCGTCGCGGTGGATCTCTCGGAGGACAAGCTCCGGGTCGCCCGCGAGCTCGGCGCCACCGACACCTTCCTCGCCTCCGATCCCGACGCGGTCGCGGCGATCCGCGACGCCACCGACGGCGGCGTCGACTACGCCCTCGAGATGGCCGGCTCGGTCAAGGCCTTCGACACCGCCTACCGGATCACCCGCCGCGGCGGCACCACGGCGACCGCCGGCCTCGCCAACCCGAACCACAGCTTCACCTTGCCGCCGGTCGGCCTCGTCGGCGAGGAGCGGGTGGTGCGCGGCAGCTACATGGGCTCCTGCGTCCCGGCCCGCGACATCCCGCGCTACATCGCGATGTACCGCCAGGGCCGCCTGCCGGTGGACAAGCTGATGACCGGCACCCTCACCCTCGACCAGATCAACGAGGGCTTCGACCGGCTCGACCGCGGCGAGGCGATCCGGCAGGTGATCGCGATGTGAGGCATTGGTTTGCCCGACGGATCTGGGATTGGGATTGCCCCGTTTCTGATACTGCTGGCGAATGCAGCGGCTCAGACAGCTTGACTGATGAGGCGAGCGAAGGGTGATCGGCGGGTC
>NZ_JBEXZS010000140.1:0-47307 GCF_040593685.1 Methylobacterium sp. EM32
GCCCCCACCCCCGCCGCCGCGCCGCAGCCCACGGCCGCCTTCATCACCCCGATCGTCGCCAGCACCGTCGAGCGGTCGACCTTCTTACCCGACGGATCTGCCACGGCGACGGCCCGGATCGTCGGCAATCCCGTCCTGTCCGGACCGGCCTCCGTCGCCGATCCCCGGTTCGACAAGACCGTGGTCTGCCTGACGGGCGCGGGCGGCTGCTTCGTCGTCGCGCCGACCGGCCTCCTCACCCGGCCGCTCGGCGCCACCAACGGCCCTCGCGCCGAGGCCGTCCTGCCCACCCCCTGAGGAACGGGGCCCCAGCGGGCCATCCCGCCGGGGCCGCGTCCATGACTTCGTTCGCATGAGTCCCTGTGCATGACGTCCCTGCCGCTGTTCTACCGCTCGGTCATCCCCCTCGACCGTGACGCCCACCGCGCCTGGCACCTCGCCCAGCCGCAACGTTTCGCCTTCGCCCGAGCGAGCCACATCGTCCCGGCGCTGGCCGAGGAGATCGGCGCCGCCTGCCGCCACCTGCCCGTCGTCTTCCTGCCCGAGAGCCTCGGCCCCGTGCCGGTCTTCCTCGTCGGGGCCGCGCCGGGACAGTGCGCGCTGATCGACGACGCCGGCACCTGGACCGGCCGCTACCTGCCCGCCTACCTGCGCCGCTACCCCTTCATCATGGGCGAGAGCGAGGGCAGCGAGCCTCTTGTCTGCATCGACACCGAGACCGACCTCCTTCGTCGCGACGCCGCCGATCCGGCGGAGGCGAGCCTGCCGCTGTTCACCGGGGATGGCCGGGAGACGCCGCTGCTGCAGGAGCGGATCCGCCTCGTCGCCGACTACGCCGAGTCCGCCCGGCGCACCGCCGCCTTCGGGCGCCTCTTGCAGGATCTCAAGCTGCTGCGGGCTCTCACCATCCAGGTCCATCACCCGTTGACCGGCGAGAGCCACGTCCTGCACGGCGCGCTCGGCATCGACGAGGCCGCCCTGGCCGCGCTGCCGGAGGACGCCTTCGCCCGGCTTCGCCGCGAGGGCTGGCTGGCGACGATCTATGCCCACCTCGTCAGCCTGCAGGCCCTCTCGGACTTCCTCGTGCCTGGCTCTCCCCCCACGGCGCCTGCCGCTCCCATGGATGATGCTGCCTGATGCCTCCGTCTCTCCTGTCCTCCCCGCGCGACATGCGCCTCGTTCTCCGCTCCGCCCTCGTCGCCTCCGGCCTGCTCGCCGTCGCAGCGTCGATGCCGGCGCAGGCCCAGTCCCCGCGCGCCAAGCCGGCCGCCGAGGCCGCGCCGACGGTCCCGGCCGAGCCCGGGCTGACGACCGCCACCTACGGCGACTGGGTCCTGCGCTGCCAGCGGCTCGCCGGCGACAACGCGGGCCGCGTCTGCGAGGTGTCGCAGACGATCCAGGCGCAGGGCCAGCCGGCCCCGGTGGCGCAGATCGCGATCGGCCGCCTGCCGGGGCAGGACGGCCTGCGCATGACGGTGCTGCTGCCCGCCAATGTCAGCTTCCCCTCGAGCGTGCGGGTGGCGGAGGTGAAGGACGCGAAGAGCGGCCTCGACCTGGCGTGGCGGCGGTGCAACCCCGGCGCGTGCGTGGCGGATGGGGCGGCGACGGAGGCGGTGCTGGGCAACTGGCGCAAGACCGAGGATGCGGGCCGGATCGCGTTCAAGGATGCGGACGGGCGCGAGGTGGCCGTGTCGCTGTCCCTGCGCGGGTTCGGCCCGGCGCTGGACGCGCTCGCGAAGGAGAAGATCTGAGCCGCTATCCACGACCCGGGAACGCATCCGGGTCGCGCCGCCGCGCGAGCGGCCGGTGGCCGGTGCAGGTCCGCTTGCCGTCACTGCACACGAGGTCGTCGTGGGATTGCCCTGAAGTGTGTTATGAACCTATGCCATAGCGTGAGCGTCGAGGGGAATGAGCGCCGATCGCCCCGCCTACCCGTCCGATGTAGAATGGGCGGTGGTTGCGCCGTACCGAGCGCTTCTGCGCGAGGATTCGGGCCAGCGCGATCACGAGTTGCACGAGGTGTTCAACGGGCTGCGCTGCATCGTGAAGAGCGGCGCACCGTGGTGCTACTTGCCGCACGACCTGCTGCCCTGGGCGGCGGTCTACCAGCAGACCCAGCGCTGGTTGGCGGCCGATTGCTTTTCCGAGGTCGCCGGCGACCTGCGGGAGGCGGCGGGACGCGAGCCGGCGCCGTCTGCGGTGATCCTGGACAGCCGGACCCAACGCTCGTCGCCCGAGAGCGGCGAGCGGGCGGGCTACGGCGGAGCCGGCGCAAGCGCGGCTCGAAGGTGCAGCTGGCGGTGGACACGCCCGGGCACGTCACGCCGGCGAACGTGGACGACCGCATCCCGGTCGGCGCGCTGACGTGCGCGGTGCAGGCGGAGAGTAAGCGCTCGGTGACGGCCGGCTTGTGCCTGTAGTGCTTTGCTCTGGATACAGGTGCTGGCGTCAGATGGCGCTGTATCGGCCCTGTGTCTGGACCTACGACCAACTCTCCTCACGTCGTCGTTGCGGGCACGCGCCGCGTCTGGTCGCCCGAGCAGAAGCGCGCCATCCTGGCTGAGGCGGACGACCCCGCTACAACCGCCTCGGAGGTGGCGCGCCGGCATGGTCTGCACTCCAGCCTGCTGTTCCGATGGCGGCGCGCCTTGCTGGCCGAGCGGCAGGCCTCGGTTGCCCCACCGACCTTCACCCCGCTCGCGCTGCCGCCCCCGGTCACGACGGCAGCCGGCGTGCCGGCCGGGTCGGGCCTGATCGAGATCGAGCTGTCGGGCGGGCATCGGGTGCGGGCTGCAGCCGGGGCGGACCTGACGCTCCTGCGGGGCGCGATCGCCGCGCTGCTCGGTCGATGATCCCCGTCCCGTCCGGCTCGCGCGTCTGGCTGGCCCACCGGGCACCCCGACATGCGCAAGGGCTTCGACGGGCTGGCCGCCCTCGTCCAAGACCATCTGGCCCGCGATCCGTTCTGGGTGCCGCTGCCCGACCTCGTGACGGTGCCGCCCGTAGATGCTCCCGCGGCTGTGGAGCCACCGGCGGTGTCTCCAGCGCCAAAGCCTCCCGCGCCCGCGCCGGCACCACCTGCGTCGCTTCGAGCCGCTCGGCCTGCAACTGTCGTTGCCTGCTACACCTCCGCGCCACCACCGGCCCCGCCGAACCGAAAGGACATGGTGCTGAACGCCTAAGCCAGCTCGTTCCTGTTGGCTCGCGAGATCGGCGCGAAGCTCGGCATCGACCCGGCCACCGCCTCGACCTTCATCGCCAACGGCCGCACGGCCCGGGATCAGCGCGTGGTCCGCGGCGATGCGGCGTGCCTGGAGCGCGCCCCCGATCGCAAGGCGCCGACGAAGACCGCCAAGCCCGCGTCGGAGCCCGCGGTCCCGGCCTCGACTCCGGCCCGCTTCGAGCAGGTGCTCAACCTCTACGCCGAGACCCTGAAGGCGACCGGCGACATCGCGCTCGAGGCCGGCTTGCCCGGCACGCAGCTCGTCGGTGTGCTCACCCGAGCCCGCGACCGCAACGACCCCCGCGTGATCAAGGGCGACGCCGCGCGGCGAGCCAAGGCCGGCCAGACGGGGATCGCACCATGACGCCTCAATCGCTCAGTGAGGCTGCCATTTATTTCAGATTTGTCCTTGGGAAATTCGGTGATGCATTGTTGATCATGCTCTCGAACTCGTTGGCGACCTGTTGGAGCATTAGCTCAAACAGCGTTGGGAAGCGGGGCGCCACCGAGCGCAGCGCCCGGATCTTGGTAATAAGCGTGGCGTTGGCAGCCTGAGTCTCTGCGGGGACGAGGGCGGTGAGCGCCGCGTTCTTGATCCCGTTGAGGATGTCGATGACCTCGTCAACGGTCCGCTCGCCCGGCGAGCCTACAACGAGGTAGTGAAACTGCCTGAAGGCAGCCTCCATGTTGCCGACAGACACCGCGTTGTTGGAGAGCGCAAGGATCAGCAGCCCCGAGGGAGACTTGCTCGCGGCCGAGCGCTCCCGAGTAAGCCAAGTCTCGTCCCGCAGCGACTCGATCACCCTCTTGAACGGCGAGGTTGGCGAGGCGACCGCCTGCAGGGCAAGGTAGCGCGGCATGTCGCTGGACAGCGAGCGCAACTTCAGAAGCGCGAGAGCCTGGTTCCAGGCCGGGACGAAGTCGCGGCCGTAGAGCTTCAGCAGGTCACTAAACAGCGAGCGGTATTGCTCCCGGGCGCCCGGCTGCTCGCCGGCCGGGCCGAGCACCCAGCGGTCCCGGTCCACCGCCTCCTTAACGTCGCCGAAGCGGTCGATGAAGGCCTCGTAAAAACCCGCATAGGTGAAGAAGAAGGGTACGCGCACGCTATCGAGGTCACCGCCCACTGCCTCGAACACCATGATGGTGTCAGGGCCGCCGGCACGCACCGCCGTCCAGTCACGCTGCACCGCGGTGCGCGCGTCCGACTTCAGGATCTCGTAGGCCCGCTCGGCGACGCTCAGCCCCGCGAGGATGCGCTGGCAGTCCTCGACTAAGGACGCGTTGATCGAGAAAAAGGGGGCGCCAGTCTCAAGGTCGAGCATGGCCCGCAGGTGCTCCTCAAGTAATTCGCGGCCCCGGGCGAAGCCCTGTCCAGGGAAGAGGTTCTCGGCCCAGTCGCGCCGCATCCAGGCGATCACAAGGTCGCGGTCAAGCGGGGCCTCGGGACGCCCGCCAATCATCAGGTAGACCTTCAGCGCTTCGAAAAGGACGCTCGGGCTGTTGCGGCTAGCATCAAGCTGCTCCTCCAGGCGGAAGATTAGTCGCGGTCGCAGCATGCGCTCAAGACCGACCTGATAGGCCGTCAAGGCGGCTGACTTCAGGCGGCCGTACTGGCTCAGGCCGAAGCCCGCAAGAACGGGCGCCGTCTCGTCGCGCGAAGCGTAGCCAGCGGGCATGTAGCGCAGAGTATTAAGAAGCGGCAACACTCGTCCGAACTGCCGGTCCGCCACGATCGGCTCGCTCAGGATGTAAGTCGCGTCTCCTCTGTAGTGGGCGAGCATGGCTTCAGTTTGCCGGACCAACTTGCTGTTCGTTAAATAGCTCTCCCATATTGCTGTCAATAAACAAGCCGAGATTAAAGGTATGCTAGCAAACGAAAGGAATGTTTTTATATTCCTGAATAATTCCATCATTCCACCTATTGATGATCCTATTTGCTTAACACTCGTTTGATAATCATCTCGGTTTGTGGGTGAATGGACGCTAATGTTCCCGCTACAGTTTCTGCATCTTGACTAACGCTCAAGTACATAACGTACCACAATAAAGATAAAATGCAGATGGAAGATATATTAATGTAATTCGAAATAATTTGAATTCTTGATTTATATTTTATCGTAATTCGTCGCTGACGATTTGCCTCAATCGAGCTGGAATGCAAGGGATTGTTTGTTAATTGAGGAGCATTTAGATTATTGAAGAAATTATAAAACGAATATATATTCCGTTTATCTTTCAATATTCTATCTATAATCTTCGTTATACGAATCATATGAATATCAAAATCAATACCAGAACTTAAATTTACGGCGTTTATCTTGCAAATATTCTTCATAGACTCGGGTAGTTCTTCAGATTTGGGCGTTGTTGTGTGATCGATCAGTACAGGAACAATTGGAATTTTCAGACCTAGAGCTTCTTCGATTTCGATTCGGACGGGATCATTCGAGTCTCTGATTCTTTCGCCAGACGAATCGCCAGTCCATCGAGGGCCAATCACAGCTAGCATCACATCGCATTTACTAATCGCAGCCCGTGTATATTCGCTGAATTCTATCCCAAATGGAATGCTATCGATGTCTATAAAAACATTTTTACTTCCATATCTTTTTTTTAAGCGATCAGAAATTCTTCCGGTTATTCCGCCAGAGTCGGACCTCCTATAGGATATTATAATCTTGCATGACATTGTACAAATCCCTGGATATTCGTAACTTTTACATAATTGCCCTCAACTCGACACAAGCTTGACGATAACATAGACCATTTATTGGACTGGATCTCAAAATAAGCTCCGAACCACGTATCTCATAACACCTCCTCCTAAATATGATAGTAAGCCCATTGGCGGATTTTGAACACGGGAGAAGCGAAAATACCTCCGAATTCCTGTTAAATAATATATTATTCATATTCGCCATGATTGCTTATGAAAAATCGTATTATGCGAGGTGCGATATCAAGAATTACAATCGTATTTTGATGATTATTTTCCGAGAAGCGTCTTATTTGTATGGCGATTCACTTCAGTTTTAGCTTGCCTTATCAAAGTGGCTGCACGGTGCCGTCGTACGGGGCCGTGTCCGGATCGGCGGCTCTCGACGCGCCGCCGCCGGCGCGCAATGCTGCGGCCTCCTGCCCGCCGATCCCGGATCCCGCCGCATGCCCCATCGCCTGACCGCCTCGCCCGAGACCTGCCGCTGGGGCTACCTCGACGCGGGCGTCCCGCCGGTCCTCACGGTCCGCAGCGGCGAGCGGGTCACGATCGAGACCGTCTCGGGCGGGCCCGACGCCCTGCCGCCGGCGGGCTTCCACGTGCCGCCGGAGCTGCGGGCGATCCACGCCGCCGAGACCGGCATCCCCCAGGGCCACATCCTGACCGGTCCGGTGGCGATCGAGGGAGCGCGGCCCGGCGACGTGCTGGAGGTGCGGATCCTCGACGTGTCCTTGCGCCAGGACTGGGGCTACAACCGCCATCGGCCGCTCGCCGGCACCCTGCCGGACGACTTCCCGGTCCTCCACCAGATGAACATCCCCCTCGACCGCGAGCGGCTGACCGCCCGGATGCCCTGGGGGCTCGACATCCCGCTGTCGCCGTTCTTCGGCGTGATGGCGGTCGCCCCGCCGCCGGCCTGGGGGCGCTGCACCTCGATCATCCCGCGCGCCTTCGGCGGCAACCTCGACAACAAGGAACTCACCGCCGGCACCACGCTCTTCCTGCCGGTCTTCACCGAGGGCGCGCTGTTCTCCTGCGGCGACGGGCACGGCGCGCAGGG
This sequence comes from Methylobacterium sp. EM32, assembly GCF_040593685.1. Taxonomy (NCBI): domain Bacteria; kingdom Pseudomonadati; phylum Pseudomonadota; class Alphaproteobacteria; order Hyphomicrobiales; family Methylobacteriaceae; genus Methylobacterium; species Methylobacterium sp. EM32. The sequence continues at coordinate 7,000 of NZ_JBEXZS010000140.1, forward strand.
TGACGGCGAGGTCAACGTCACGGCGATCGAGACCGCGCTCTCGGGCACCTTCGAGTTCGTCCTGCGCCGGGACCTGCGACTCACGACGCCCCGGGCCGAGACACCGACCCACGTGATCACGATGGGCCTCGATCCCGACCTCGACCGCTGCGCCGAGCGCGCTTTGCGCGAGATGATCGACCTCGTGGTCGCCCGCGCCGGCATCACCCGCGACGAGGCCTACGCCCTGTGCAGCATCGCCGCCGACCTGCGGGTGACGCAGACGGTCAACCAGCACAAGGGCGTGCATTGCATGCTGCGCAAGGACTACCTGGTGCGGTGAGGCGATCTATGTCGGGCCTGGCGATTTTCGTGGAGAACCCGCCCGCCCGTTTGTAGTGCCGGTCGTGATCCGGCTGCGCCGTGCCGATCGACGGCGCCCACTGCGACTGGACCCCGTGGGCGACCCTGACGACGCCGCCGGGCGCACCGCACTCGCACTACGACGAGGGCGCATCCCGCGCCCGCATCCTGGTCGTGCAGGATGGCGGCCTGAACGACCATGCCCGCACGACGGACGTCGCGTTCCTGAGGTGAGCCGGGCGCGGGCAGGACAGCTGCCGGTCATCGCGCCAGTTGCACGCGACCGCGCTCATGAAATGAGCTTTACGCTCGCAATCGCCGATGCAATGATCATTGCATCGGCGGGCTCTTCTTCCCTCGCGCCGCCCGCAGCCTCGGAGGACAGTGCATGTCCGTGTCCGCTCCTGTGGCGATCGTGACGGGCGGGGCGCGGGGCATCGGCCTCGCGACCGCCCTCGCCCTCGCCGAGAAGGGTTACCGCATCGCCGTCTCGGACCTCGACGGGCCCGACCTCGCCGCGGGGATCGCGCGGCTCGAAGCGGCCGGCGCCACAATCCTGCCGCTGCCGGGCGACGTCAGCGCCTTCGCGGCCGTCGGCGCCCACGCCGCGACCTGCCTCGACCGGTTCGGGCGCATCGACGTGCTGGTCAACAATGCGGGAATCTCGCAGCCGAAATCCCTGATCGACATCTCGGAGGACGAGTACGACCGGACGATCGCGGTCAACCTCAAGAGCTGCTTCAACTGGTGCAAGAGCGTGGCGCCGGCGATGCTGGCGGCCGGGCGCGGGCGCATCGTCAACGTCTCGTCGGTCAGCGCCAATACCGGCGGCGCCCGCTCGGCGGTGAGCAAGTTCGCCTATTGCACCGCCAAGGCCGGCATCCTCGGCATGACCCGCGCCCTCGCCAAGGAGCTGGCGCCGGCGATCAGCGTCAACGCGGTCTGCCCGGGCTCGATCGAGACGGCGCTGACCTCCGGCCTGATCGCGGCGAACCGCGAAGCGATCACCAACACGATTCCCCTCGGCCGCATCGGCACGCCCGAGGACGTGGCCGTGGTCATCACCTTCCTGGCCACCGTCGAGCCGAACTTTCTCACCGGGGAGATCATCGATGTCGATGGCGGTCAGTGGGTCAACTGACGTCCCCTTCGCGGCCGCCCCGCCGCGGCGGACCATCCACCGCCAGGCCTTCGGGCTCGGCCTGCTGCTGGCGCCGGGCCTCCTGATCCTGGCGGCCGGGCTGCTGTGGCCGTGCCTGACGATGCTGCAGGTCTCGCTCCAGGACCGCTTCCCCGACCCGACCGGCTACACCCTCGACCATTACCGCGCCGTCCTCTCCGACGCCTACTACCTGCGCATCATCGGGCGCACCTTCCTGCTCGCCGGCGTGGTCACGCTGATCACCGCGGTTCTGGGCTTTCCGGTCGCCTGGTACCTCGCGCGCTCCTCCTCGCGGCGCAAGCACCTGATCTTCCTCGGGATCATCGCGCCGCTGCTCGTCAGCATCATCACGCGCACCTTAGGGTGGACGATCATCCTCGGCAACGAGGGCCTGGTGAACGCGATTCTACGCGGCCTCGGCGTGATCGACGAGCCGCTCAAGCTGATGCAGGGCTTCTGGAGCGTGGTGCTGGGCATGGTCCACATCCTCCTGCCGTTCATGATCCTCTCGGTCGCCGCGGTGGTCGGCAAGATCGACCGGTCCTGCCTCGAGGCCGCGACGGTGCTGGGCGCCGATCCGCTGCGCCGCTTCCTCAAGGTCGCCCTGCCGCTCTCGGTCCAGGGCATCGCCTCGGGCTCGGTCATCGTGTTCTGCCTCACGGTCGGCGCCTTCGTCACCCCGGTGATGCTCGGGCGCGGGCAGGTCAGCGTGCTCGCGGTCACCATCCACGAGCAGATGGTGGTGCTGGTCGACTGGCCGACCGGTGCCGCGGCGGCGATGATCCTGACCTCCGGCACCCTCGTGGTGCTCGCCGCCTACGGCCTGTTCCTGCGCCGCCACGCCCGCCGCTGAAGGAGCACCATCATGGCCGCTCACGATCTCCCCGCCCCGCCCGTCCAGGCGGTGCCCCGCGGCGAGCGCCTGCTCGCGGCCTATGTCGGCCTCGTCATCCTGTTCCTGGCCCTGCCGGTGCTGATCGTGGTGCCGCTCGCCTTCAGCAGCGACGTGTCGCTCACCTTCCCGCCCCGCGGATTCTCGCTGCACTGGTTCGCCAACATCTGGGCCAGGCCGGAATTCCTCAGCGCCTTCGCGCTCAGCGCCGGGGTGGCTCTGGTCGCGACCGCGATCTCGATGGTGGCCGGCGTGCTCGCCGCGATCGCGTTCGTGCGCCACACCTTTCCCGGCCGCGACGCCCTCCTGATGCTGTTCATGACCCCGCTGGTCTTCCCGGCCATCGTGCTCGCGGCGGCGCTCGCCCTGGTGATGACCCCGCTCGGGCTCCTGCGCAGCTTCTGGGGCCTGGCGCTGGCCCATGTCGTGCTGACGCTGCCCTACATCCTGCGCACCGCGGTCGCGACCCTGTCGGAGATCGACCGCAGCTACCAGGAGGCGGCCCACACCCTCGGGGCCGACCGCTGGCAGGCCTTCCGCCACGTGACGCTGCCGATGCTGCGCCCGGGGCTGCTCGCCGGCGCGACCTTCGCGCTGATCATCTCGTTCGACGAGTTCACGGTGTCGATGTTCCTGGTCGGCCCCGGCGTGATGACCCTGCCGCTCGAGATGTACAATTACAGCGAGTTCACCCTCGACCCGACGCTGGCAGCGATCTCGACGGTGCTGCTCGCCCTGACCAGTCTGGCGATCCTGATCATCGAGCGCCTCGTCGGCCTCGGCAAGCAGTTCGGCGGCTGAAAGCGCCTCCCCTCCCCCCTTCGCGCAGCAACGGGATGCTGAAGACCATGGCCGAGACCGACGACCTCCTCGCCGCCTTCGCGGGCCATCCCCACCGCCGCTCGCTCCTGAAGGGGCTGGTCGGCGCGGGCGCCGCCGGCACCTCGCTCCTGTCCTTCGCCGAGGCCCTGGCCCAGGCTCCGGCCGCCGAGGTCGCCAAGCTGGTGATCCTGTCCCAGCCCGGCATCGTCCCGGACATCCTGCGCGACGTCACCCTGCCGGCCTTCCGCAAGGAGGCGCCGAAGACCGAGGTGGCGTTCGAGGCCGCCTCGAACGCCGTCGCCTACCCGAAGATGCTGGCCCAGCGCGGCAACCCGGTGGTCAGCGGCGCGATGGTCAACGACCTGTTCGCCCAGCGCGGCCTCAACGACAAGATGTGGGCGAAGATCGATCCCGCCCTGGTGCCGAACGCCGCCGCCTTGCCCCCGGGCCTCTCCACCCCCGGCGGCTTCGGCATCCCGTTCCACCTGACGCCCTGGGGCATCATGTACAATCCGGACAAGGTCGAGGAGCCGAAATCCTGGACCGACCTCTGGAACCCCAAATACAAGGGCCGGGTGTCGATGTGGGACGCCTATTACGACACCTACGTCATGGCGGGCGTCGTCACCGGCAAGGGGCCGAGCGTCGAGGAGGGCATCAAGGCCTGGGCGCCCCACAAGGAGAATATCGGCGCCTGGGTGAACTCGCCGACCGCCGAGGAGGACCTGGTCCATCGCGGCGAGGTGTGGCTCGCGCCGCATTGGGGCTCCTGGACCGCGATGGCGAAGTCCCAGGGCAAGAACGTCGCCTTCACCATCCCGAAGGAGGGCGCGGTGCAGTGGACCGGTCACATGCAGCTCTGCGCCGGATTCTCGCCGGCGGTGAGCGAGCTGACCCAGCGCTACCTCAACACCTGGCTCTCCGACGAGTGCCAACGCGCCTGGATCGAGCGCGGCTTCTACTCGCCGGCGAGCACCCGGGTCGCGGTGCCGGACGCCCTCAAGAGCAATCCGGCGATCGTCACGGCGGCGGACGCGGTGGCCAAGCTGGTGCGGCCGGACTTCGTCAAGCTCGGCGCCGAGATGCCGCGGCTCAAGAACCTGATCGACCGGACGCTCAAGGGCTGAGGCGCGCGATGACCTCTCTTCCCCCTTCTCCCGCCCCTTCTCCCGACGCCGTCGGCGTCGACCTGCGCGGCGTGCGCAAGTGGTACGGCGCGGTCCCGGCGGTCCGGGACGTGTCCCTGGCGATCCGGCCCGGGGAGATCGTGAGCTTCCTCGGGCCCTCGGGCTGCGGCAAGACCACGACGCTCCGGATGATCGCCGGGCTCGAGCACCCGGATGCCGGCGAGATCCGCATCGGCGGCGGGCTCGTCAACGACGTCGCGCCGTGGAAGCGCAACATCGGCATGGTCTTTCAGAACTACGCCCTGTTCCCGCACATGAGCGTGGCCGAGAACGTCGCCTTCGGCCTCGCCATGCGGCGCGAGGGCCGGGCCGAGATCGACGCCAAGGTCGCCGCCGCGATGGCGCAGGTCCGGCTCACCGCCCTCGCCGACCGGCGGCCGTCGCAACTGTCGGGCGGCCAGCGCCAGCGCGTCGCGCTCGCCCGCGCCATCGTGACCCGGCCGAGCGTGCTGCTCCTCGACGAGCCGCTGGCCGCCCTCGACCGTAAGCTGCGCGAGCAGATGCAGGTCGAGATCCGGCAGCTCCAGCGCGAGGTCGGCATCACCACGGTCTTCGTCACCCACGACCAGGAGGAGGCCCTCACCCTGTCCGACCGCGTCGTGGTGATGGAGGCCGGCTGCGTGGTCCAGACCGGCACGCCGGCTGAGGTCTACGAGCGGCCGCGCAGCCGCTTCGTCTCCGACTTCATTGGCTTCACCAACGCCGTTGCGGGCCGCATCGAGGCGGTCGAGGCCGGCACCGCCACGGTGACGATGCGCTCCGGCCAGACCATCCGGGTGCCGGCCGAGGCAGGCCTGGCGGCGGCCCAGGCGGTCGACCTCGTGGTGCGGCCCGAGAAGGTCGAGCTCAACCCGCCGGCCGACGCCCGGCCCGGCCGGGCGCTGGTCTCCGGCACCCTGCGCCACAGCGTCTATACCGGTGCCGTCACCTACCACCACGTCGATATCGGTGCCGGCGAGACCCTGATCGCCATGGCGTCGAACGGCGACGGGCACGGCGAGGCCCCGGTCCTGGGCAGCCCGGTCACCCTGGGATTCCGCCCGGAGAACATGCTGGTCTTCGCCCGCGCGGTGTGACACCGAGGCGGCCCTGCTTGCGCAATCTGCGAAGGATCGCGGAACGATGACGCTGAACGACCGCGAGCGCGCGGTGCTCGCCTGGCTCGCCGACCGGCACGACGCCATGACGGATCTCCTCGCCGAGATCGTCGCGATCGACAGCGGCAGCCGGGACAAGCCAGGGATCGACCGGGTCGGCGCGGTCCTGCGCCGGAGCCTCGCCGGGGCTGGCATCCCGGCGCGGGTGATCGCCCACGCGCATCACGGCGACAACCTCCTCGCCGAGCTGCCGGGCGATGTGCCCGGAGGTCACGCCCTGCTCCTCGGCCACATGGACACGGTGTTTCCCGCCGGCACCGCGGCCGAGCGGCCGTTCCGGATCGCCGACGGCGTCGCCACCGGTCCGGGCGTCGCCGACATGAAGGCCGGATTGGTGATGAACCTGTTCGTGGCCCAGGCCTTCGCGGCGACCGGCGGCGCGCCGATGCCGCTCTCGCTGCTCTGCACCGGCGACGAGGAGATCGCCTCGCCGGTCTCGCGGCCGGTGATCGAGGCGGCGGCGCGCGGCGCCGCCCTCGTCCTCAACGCGGAGCCGGGCCGGGCCTCCGGCAACGTCGTGACGCGGCGCAAGGGCGCGCTCTTCCTGCGCGTCGCGATCACCGGCCGGGCCGCACATTCCGGCGTCGAGCCCGGCAAGGGTGCGAGCGCGATCGACGCGATGGCCCGCAAGATCCTGAAGCTGCACGCGCTCCAAGACCTCGCGGCCGGCACCACGGTGAATGTCGGGTTGGCCTCAGGCGGCGTCACGGTCAACACGGTGGCGCCGCAGGCGGGACTCGAGATCGACGTGCGCTTTCGCGACCACGCGGCGATGCGCGCCGTGCGCCAGGCGATCGAGGCCATCGTCTCCGAGGACGAGCCGGCGGGCACGCGCGCGCGGATCGTCGACGAGGCCGGCTTCCTGCCCCTCGTCGAGAGCGAGGCGGGCCGGACGCTGTTCTCCCTTTACGAGACTTGCGCCCGCGACGTCGGGTTCTCGGTCGAGGGCGAGTTCACCGGCGGCTCGGCCGATAGCGGCTTCACCGCCTCCGTCGGCGCGCCCACCCTCTGCGCCACCGGCCCGGTCGGTGGCGGTGCCCACACGCCCGAGGAATATTGCCGGCTCGACACGATGGTGCCGCGGGCCCAGGCCGCGGCGCTGACGATCCTCCGGGCATCGTCCTCCCGAGCCTCCCAAACCCAAGTGTCCCTGGCGTGAGCACGGCGACGGGCCTCGCCGCCGACGCCCCGACCCTGCTCGACCGGCTCGAATCCGGGCGCGACGCGCTCACCGCCCGGGAGACTGAGATCGCCCGCTACGTGATCGCCCACTATCCCGAATCCTGTCTCGACAGCGCCTCGGCGATGGCGCGGGCGACGGGGGTGAGCGCCGCGACCGTGGTGCGGCTGTTCGCCAAGCTCGGCTATGCGAGCTTCCAGGAGGTGCAGCAGGAGGTGCGCCGGGAAGTGTCGCGCAAGCTGCATTCCCCCGCCGAGCGGGTCCGGCTGCCGGAGGACGGCGTGTCGCAGGGCGAGATCACCGCCCGGACCCTCGAGACCGAGATCGACAACATCCGCGCCACGTTCGCGGCGGTCTCGGATCGCGAGATCGAGGCGATCGTCGCGCGGCTCTGCGCCGGGCGCGGCCGGATCTACGTCATCGGCGAGAAGAACAGCTTCCCGATCGCCTACTACATCCAGACCCACCTGAACCTCTGCCTGCCGGACGTCACGCTGCTCGAGACCGGCGAGGCGCGCATCGCCGACCGCCTGCTGTGGCTCAACGCTGACGACCTCCTGATCGCGATCAGCATCCGCCGCTACTCGCCCAACACCACCAGGGCCGCCGCGAGCCTGCGGGAGCTCGGCGGCGACGTGATCGCGCTCACCGACAGCCCGCTCTCGCCGCTCTGCCCCCACGCCACCCACCGCCTGCTGATCGAGACCCGCAGCCAGTCGGTGTTCGATTCGTTCACGGCGGCGATGAGCCTGTCCGGCCTGATCGTCGGCGCGGTCGCCCGGCGCCGGCGCGAGGCGATGCTGGAGATCCTGCGCCGGGGCGAGCGGCTGTACCAGACGTTCGGGACGTTCCTGGGCTGAAGGCCCTCGCCTCACGCCGCCGTCAGCTTCTCGATGCCATAGACCCGGTCGGTGACGACGAGGGCGACGACGGCGATCAGCATCTGCACGGTGCTGACCGCGGCGATCGAGGGATCGAACTGGTTCTCCATGTAGCTCAGCATCACCACCGGCAGGGTGTTGGTGGTGGCGCTGCCGAAGAAGAACGACAGGGGCAGGTTGTCGAGCGAGGTCAGCACCGCGAACAGCCCGCCGGCGAACACCCCCGGCCGTACCAGGGGCAGCGTGGTGTAGCGGAAGGTCTGCCAGCGCGTGGCGCCGAGCACGGCGGACGCCTCTTCGAGGTCGGGCGGCAGGGCGCGGTAGACCGCGAGCACGGTGCGGGTGACGTAGGGGATGCCCGCCACCGTGTGGGCGATCACCAGCGCCGTCAGCGACAGGCCGAGCGACAGGCTCGCCAGGAAGTAGAGCAGCGCGAGGCCGAGCACGATCGCCGGCACGGTGATCGGCGCGAGGAGAAGGTTGGCAATCAGCGCGGCGACGGCCGAGCGGGACCGGGCGAGCGCCAGGGCCGCCGGGACGCCGAGCAGGGCGGCCAGCACCGTCGAGGCGATGGCCACCTCGACCGAGACCCACATCGCTTCGAGGAACGGCCGGTATTCGAGGATCCGCCAGTACCAGCGCAGGGTGTAGCCGGGGATCGGGAAGGTGATGAACGAGGCCGAGGAGAACGACACCAGCACCACCGCGGCGATCGGCGCCACGATGAAAGCCAGGAACAGGACGACGTAGGCGCCAAGCGCCCAGGCGGCGAAGTTCGGCCGCCGGCGGCGGAGGATAGGCGCAGCGCTCGTCATGCCTTCACTCCGTTGCGGCGCAGGAAGCGGGCCTGGATCGCGAGGCAGATCAAGGCGACGAAGAGCAGGAGGTTGCCCATCGCGGCGGCGAAGCCCGTGTCCTGCGCCACGTTGAACTGCTGGTAGATCAGCACCGAGAGCGTCGTCACCTTGCCGCCGCCGAGGAGCAGCATGGTGAGGAAGCTGCCATTGGCGACGACGAAGACCAGGATGCAGCCGGTCGCGACCCCGTCGAGGCTGAGCGGCAGGGTGATGCGCAGGAAGGTCGCGAGCGGGCCGGCGCCGAGCACCCGCGAGGATTCCTCCAGCCGCCGGTCGACCTGCTGCAGCACCGCCACGATCGACAGCACCATGAACGGGATCAGCACGTGGACGAGCGCCACGTAGACCGCCACCGGATCGTCCGCGAGATTCGCCGGCCGGGCGATCAGGCCCCAATCGTGCAGGAGCAGCGTCACCGGCCCTTTCCGGGCGAGCAGCACCCGCCAGCCGAAGGTGCGCATGATGATCGAGGTCAGGAGCGGCGCGATCAGCAGGAAGACGATCAGCGCGTTCCAGCGCCCGGCATGGCGCACCATGAAGTAGGCGACCGGGTAGCCGAGGACGAGGCAGAGCAGCGTCGCAATCGCCCCGACCTTGAGCGTCTCGGCGAGGATGCCGACGTAGTAGGCGTCGCCGAGGAGCTTGGCGTAGAAGACGAACGGCCCGGCCGTCAGCGCATCGCCCGTCGCGACGCTGCGCCAGATATTGGTGCCGAGCGGGATGACGAAGAAGAAGCCGAGGAACACGAGGACGGGCAGCGTCCAGCGCGAGCGCACCAGGCGGTAGGGCCGGCGCCCGGCGCGCGCCGGCGCGGGGCTCGCCAGAGCCGGCGCGGGGCGTTCGGCGTCGGCGGTCATCTCGACGTCGGTGATCATGGGGCATCCTGCAGGACGATGGCGCCGTCGACCGGCCAGGACAGGCCGACGCGCCCGTCCGCCGGCACGTCGCGGCGCGACTGGCTGTAGGCGAAGACCGGGCCGGACTGCCCCGGCACCGCGAGCTCGTAGGCGAAGTAGCTGCCGCGGAAGACCACGTCCTGCACCCGGGCCGGGATCTCGCCCTCCCCGGCCGGGCGGATCGCCAGGCGCTCGGGCCGCACCGCGATCAGCACCCGGCGGCCGGCGGCCAGGGGCTCGTCGGAGCGCACGAGGCTCGGGGCGGCCCGGTCGATGTCGAGGGCCACCGCCCAGTCGAGCGGGCCGGCCCGGTCCGCGACCGTGCCGGCGAAGATGTTGGCGGTGCCGAGGAATTCCGACACGAAGCGGGTGCGCGGGCGGTCGTAGACCTCCGTCGGCGGGCCGACCTGGACGATGCGCCCTTCCGCCATCACGGCGACCCGGTCGCTCATCGTCAGCGCCTCCTCCTGGTCGTGGGTGACGATGATCGACGTGATGCCGAGCCGGCGCTGGATCTCGCGCAGCTCGAACTGCATGCGCTCGCGCAGGTTCTTGTCGAGGGCGCCGAGGGGCTCGTCGAGGAGCAGCACGGACGGGTTGGTGACGAGCGAGCGGGCGAGCGCCACCCGCTGCTGCTGGCCGCCGGAGAGCTGGTGGATCTGGCGGTCCTCGTACTGGCCGAGCCGCACGAGATCGAGCATCCGGCGCACCTGCACCCGCCGCTCCGCCGCCGGCACGCCGCGCATCCTGAGGCCGTAGGCGACGTTGTCGGCCACGCTCATGTGCGGGAACAGGCTGTAGTTCTGGAACACCATGCCGAGGCCGCGGCGGTTCGGCGGCAGATCGGTGACGTCGGCCCCGCCGATCAGCACCTGCCCGGTATCGGGCGCCTCGAACCCGGCGACGATCCGCAGCGTCGTGGTCTTGCCGCAGCCGGAGGGCCCGAGCAGCGCCAGCATCTCGCCGCCGCCGATCGCCAGCGTCAGCGGCTTGAGGGCCTGGAGCGACCCGAAGCTCTTGCTGACCTCGACCAGCGTCAGCGGCACGGCACTTGTCATCGGCAGGCCCTCGCAGATCGGAGCGCGGCGGCCGGACCGCGTCCGACCCCTCACGGCGCATATTCACTAGAATGAATAAGGATCGTCAAGCGATCGCGGGGACGTCGCGACCTTTCGCGCACCAAATCATAGGCCTTCCACCGGATTTCCGAAGGTGAAAAGAATGGGCAACTGACGATTTCGTGGGCAGGCAGGCACTTTGTCGTCGATGCCGGGTTGTGCGCTCGTTCATGATAGTGAATATTCGCGGCGACACAGACCGAGCGAGGGAGCCGGTTCATGGACGCGCAGCACGGTGACGGATCGGGGATCGACGGTGCGGCGCGCGGGCGCCCCCGCCCGGCGCGGGCCTCCGGGCTCCGGCTCGCAATCCTGGCCGGCCTCGCCACCGGACTCGTCTCCGGCGCGCAGGCGGCCGACCTCGTGGTCGGGGCCTTCGGGGGCGTCTGGGAGCAGAGCCTGCGGCGCTGCGTCGTCGAGCCGTTCCAGAAGAAGACCGGCAAGACGGTCGACGTGGTGCTCGGCGCGCCGATCCAGTGGCTGAACCAGATCGCCGCGAGCCCGGGCAAGCCGCCCCTCGACATCGTCTACAACCCGTCCGAGACCGCCTACGACGCGATCAACCGCGGCCTCGTCGACCGCTTCACCCCGGACAAGGTGCCGAACCTCGCCAAGCTCGGACCGCGCTTCGCGGGCCTCGGCGACGGCTACGGCGCGCCGCACAACTATGGCGGCATGGGCCTCATCTACAACACCGAGACGGTGCCCGAGCCGCCCAAGGACTGGAAGTCCTTCGTCGAGGGCACGGTGGCGGGCAAGTGGAAGGCCGCCATGCCGAACGTCAACTACCCGAGCGGCGGCCTGACCGTATCGGTCTGGAGCTTCGCCACGCTCTATGGCGGCGGCATCGACGACGTCGCGCCGGGGTTGAGCGCCGTCAAGCGCATGCAGAAGAGCGGCAATCTCAGCCTGTGGACCGACCCCAACGGCGTCCTCAACGGCCTGAGGAGCGGCGACATCGACGTAGCGATGTACTGGGACGGCCGCGCCTGGGCGTTCATCGACGACAAGAACCCACAGTTCAAGTACGTCAATCCCGATCCGGGCGTCATCGTCGGGCTGACCTGGATCCAGAAGGTCAAGAACGGCAGCGACCTCGGCTACGCCTTCGCCGACATGTCCCTCAGCGCCGAGGCGCAGTCCTGCTTCGGCAGCGCGATCCGCTACGGCGTGGTCAACAAGGACGCGGTGTTCGACCCCAAGATCGCGCACGAGATCACGGCGCCGGACCGCCTGATCTTCCCTCCCTTCCAGGAGATCCCGCCGCGCCAGGCGAAGTGGGTCGAGACCTGGAACAAGGAGATCGGACGCTGAAGTCCTGACCAGGTCTTCGACAGTCGAACAGGCTCTGACGGAACCACGAGCGCCGGGCTTGCCCGGCCGGGAGACACACGGATGGTGTACCGGGTAGGCGTCGACATCGGCGGGTCGTTCACCGACTTCGCCCTCTTCGACGAGGCGACGCAGAGCCTCAGGAGCCTCAAGGTGTTCTCGCGCCCCGACGAGCCCGGGGCGGAGGTGATCGCCGGCATCAAGCTCGCGGGCGAGCGCTACGGCATCAGCCCGGCGGACATCGCCTACTTCACCCACGGCACCACGGTCGGCATCAACACGGTGATCCAGCGCAAGGGCCTGCGCCTGGCGTTGTTCACCACCGAGCATTTTCGCGACGTGCTCGAGATCGCCCGGCTCAAGATCCCGGACATGTACAACCTGCTCTCGAAGCGCCCGGCGCCGCTGATCCCCCGCGACCGGGTCTTCGGCGTCGCCGGCCGCCTCGACGCGGAGGGGCACGAGCTCCAGCCGCTCGACCCCGGGAGCCTGCGCGCGGCGGTCGCGGGCGCGAAGGCGGCGGGGGCCGAGGGCATCGTGGTGTCGTTCCTCCATGCCTATCGCAACCCGGCCCACGAGGAGGCCGCGAAGGCGATGATCGAGGGTCTCGCGCCCGGGATCCCGGTCTTCCTGTCGAGCGCGACCTGGCCGATCATCCGCGAGTACGAGCGCACCATAACGGCGGCGATCGGCGCCTACGTGCAGCCGCGGGTCGCACATTACCTCGGCTCGCTCCAGGCCGCCCTGCACTCGATCGGCGTCACGCCCGAGCCGCGGCTGACCAAGTCCAACGGCGGCATCATGACCGCCGAGCAGGGCAAGAGCGAGTGCGTGCAGATGATCCTCTCGGGCACCGCCTCGGGGGTGATCGGCGCGGCCTACGTCGCCGAGACCTGCAGCATCCCGCGCTGCATGAGCCTCGACATCGGCGGTACCTCGGCGGACGTGGCGATCATCGTCGACGGGCAGCCGCAATACGGCACCGGCGAGCAGATCGGCGACTTCCAGATCCACATTCCGTCGGTCTCGGTCTCCTCGATCGGCGAGGGCGGCGGCTCGATCGCCTGGATCGACGGCCAGGGCGTGCTGAAGGTCGGGCCCGAGAGCGCCGGGTCGCGGCCGGGTCCGGCCTGCTACGGACGCGGCGGTGACCGGGCGACGATCACCGACGCCTTCGCGGCGCTCGGCCTCGTCGGCCTCGCCGAGATCGGCTACGCCGCCGTGACGATCGACCGCGAGCGCGCCCGCGCCGTCGTCGGCGACCTCGCCCGCCCGCTCGGGCGCAGCGTCGAGGAGACCGCCGAGGCGATCATCCGGATCGCGGTCTCGGGCATGTATACCGACGTGAGCGCGCTGGTGTCGCGCTTCGGCATCGACCCGCGGGAATTCTCCTGCCTCGCCTTCGGCGGCGCCGGGCCGATGATGGCCTGCTTCCTCGCCCGCGAGCTCGGCATGCGCGAGGTCGTGGTGCCGCTGACGCCGGGCGTGCTCTCGGCGCTGGGCGGCCTGATCGCCGACTTGAAGAACGACTTCATCAAGACCCTCTACGCCGACCTGACCCCCGACCTCGCGCCCGCCCTGCGCGAGGCCTTCGCCGAGCTGAAAACCCGCGGGCTCGCCTGGCTGCACGGCGACCAGGGCTATGACGGCCCGGCCGCCCTCACCTGCTCGGCGGAGCTGCGCTACCGCGGCCAGTCCTTCGAGATCGACACGGCCATCGACGCGGCGAGCGCCGAGGCCGGCGACGTGGCGGCGATCGCCGCGGCCTTCCACGCCGCGCACGAGCGGGTCTACGGACACGCCGACCGCCACGCCGCCCTTCAGGTGATCTCGCTGCGGCTCGTCGTCAGCGGCCGCACCGTCAAGCCGGACCTGCCGCGCCACGATCTCAGTCCCGGCCCGGCCCCGATGGTGCGCAAAACCACCGCCTACCTCGACGGGGCGGAGCGCGAGGTCGCGGTCTACCGCCGGGACGACCTCAAGCCCGGCCAGACCTTCGCGGGGCCGGCCATCGTCACCCAGGACGATTGCACCACGATCCTGCCCCCGGGCCTCGCGGCGCGGGTCGACGACTACGCCAATCTGCGCATCAGCCCGGAGGCCGCCCGGTGACGCTCGACCGCACGAATCTCCAGGTCCTCGCCAATTACTGCGCCGCCGCGGCGGAGAGCATGGGCTGGACCCTGATGCGCACCGCGCACTCGACCTTCGTCAAGGAGACCGAGGACTTTTCCTGCCAGGTGCTGACGCCCGAGGGACTGACGGTCGCATCTCCCAAAACCTTCGGGGCGACGTGGTATACCGGCCTCGATTACGGCGAGGTGATCCCGCTCTTCGACTACCGCGAGGGCGACATCTGCCTCACCAGCGATCCCTATGCCGGCTACGTCGCGACCCACACCCCGGACGTCCATATCTGGAAGCCGGTCTTTCGCGACGGCGAGATCGTCTGCTTCGTCGGCTGCCACATCCACAACACCGATGTCGGCGGCGCCGTGCCGGCGACCCTGTCGCGCAGCCTGACCGAGATCCACCAGGAGGGTCTGCGCATCCCGCCGATGCGGCTGATGCGCGACGGCGTCATGAACGAGGACCTGCTGCGGCTGATCGCCAACAACGTGCGGCTGCCGGAGCAGAACTGGGGCGACCTCAACGCGCAGATCGCCTGCGTCAATGTCGGCGAGCGCAAGATCCACGAGATCATCGACCGCTTCGGCAAGGACGATTTTCGCAATGGCCTCACCGGCCTGCTCGACTACGCCGAGAGCCAGGCGCGGGCGGTGATCGAAAAGATTCCCGACGGCGAGTACTTCTTCGCCGACTACGCCGACGAGGACCAGGCCGGCGGCTACCCGGTGCGGGTCGCCGTCACCCTGACGATCCACGGCGACAGCCTGACCCTCGACTTCACCGGCAGCGACCCGCAGCTCGCCTCGTCCCTGAACGTGCCGACCGGTGGCAAGGAGCGCCACGCGCTGGCGATGGTCGGCGTCGTCTACGCCCTCTACGCCCAGGACCGGACCGCGATGCTGAATGCCGGCTTCGTGCGGCCGGCCCGCGCCGTCCTGCCGGAGGGCTCGGTGATGAACGCCGTGATGCCGGCGGCGGTCGGCATGCGCAGCCTGATGTGCAACCTCGCCCAGACCGTGGTCCTCGGCGCCTTCTGCCGCGCCCTGCCGGACCGGATGCCGGCTTCACCCGGCAGCGGCATGAGCCTGATGAACGTCAAGACCTCGACCCGCACCGGGCGCGCCGTGATGGCCTCGATCGGGCCGGTCGGCGGCGGCGGCGGCGGCAGCCCGGGGGCCGACGGCGCCGAGGGCTGCGGCGCCAACATGTCCTACCTCAAGAACACCCCGGTCGAGATCAACGAGGCCGAGGTGCCGGTGCGGATCCTGCGCTACGGGCTGGTGCCGGATTCCGGCGGTCCCGGGCGCTGGCGCGGCGGCACGGCTCTGGAGATGGAGTTCCAGCTCTTCGCGCCGCAATCGATGGTCACCGCGCGCAACCGCGACCGCTCGGTCTTCTCGGCCTGGGGCCTGCGCGGCGGCCGCGCGGGCGCGCCGTCGCGCTTCGCCCGCAACCCCGGCACCGCGGCCAGCGTGGAACTCGGGTCCATCGACATCGTGCCCTGCGATCCGGGCGACATCATCCTGATCCAGGGCCCGGGCGCCGGCGGCTACGGCGACCCGCTCGCGCGGCCGACGGAGGAGGTGATCGCCGACGTGCGCCGCGGCTTCGTCTCGGCCGCGCGGGCGCGGGAGGATTACGGCGTCGTGCTCGGGCCCGACCTCGCCCTTGATGAAACGGCGACCGCCCGCCTGCGCAGCGAGCGGGCGCCGGAGAGCGACGGGCCGGCCTTCGGCCACGGGCCGGGCCGGGTCGCCTTCGAGCGGGTCTGGACGCAGGAGCGCTACGCGGCCCTGACCCGGATCCTCGCCGCGATCCCGGTGACGTGGCGCTTCTTCGTCAAGCATCAGGTCTTCGGCGCCCTCAAGGGCCGCGACGCGCCGGCCGATGGCGGGGCGCGGGACGTCGAGGCGGCCTACGAGGCCCTGTGCGGGCGCTTCGGCGACCTGCCGCGGCTCGCAACGATCCAGGCCCACGCGCAGGCCGCCGAGTAGGAGGGAAGCGATGGCCGACACCCTGCTGTTCAGCGAGTACCGCCTGCGCGAGGTCACCTTCCCGAACCGGGTCGTGATCGCCCCGATGCAGATGTACAAGGCGGCCCCCGACGGGGTCGCCACCGACTGGCACTTCCAGCACCTCGCCAAATACGCGGTCGGCGGGGCCGGCACGGTGATGACCGAGGCGCTGATCGTCGATCCGGTCGGCCGCAACACCTACGGCGACCTCGGCATCTGGTCCGACGACCATGTCCCGCCGCTCGCCCGCATCGCCGCCTTCGTGCAGGAGCAGGGCAGCCTCGCGGCGGCCCAGCTCCACCATGCCGGCCCGAAATCCTCGCGCCAGCGTCCCTGGGAGGGCCTCGGGCCCCTCGGCGCGGCCGAGGCGGCGCGGGGCGAGGTGCCCTGGCAGCCGGTCGCGGCCTCCGACGGTCGCAGCGTCGAGGGCTGGCACCAGCCGCGGGCGATGACCACGGACGAGATCGCCCGGCTGGTCGAGGATTACGGCCGCGGCGCTGCCCGGGTGGCGCGGGCGGGCTACGACGTGCTCGATATCCACGCGGCCCACGGCTACCTGATCCACTCCTTCCTCTCGCCGGTCTCGAACCGGCGCGAGGATGCTTACGGCGGCGACCGGGCCGGGCGGATGCGCTTCGCGCTGGAGGTCGCCGAGAGCGTGCGGGCGCATTGGCCGGCGGGCAAGCCGCTCCTGTTCCGCATCTCCTGCGTCGACTGGCGCCCCGACCTCGACACCCGCAGCGACGGCTGGACCATCGCGGACAGCATCGTGCTCGCCCGCGAGCTGGCCGCCCGCGGCGTCGACGTGATCGACTGCTCGTCCGGCGGGATCCGGGCCGAGAACTCGATGATGGACTATGCCAAGACCCGCACGCGGCTCCAGCGCGGCCATCAGGTGCCCTATGCCGAGGCGATCCGGCGCGAGACCGGCATTCCAACGATGGCGGTCGGGGTGATCCTCGACGGGCCGCAGGCCGAGGCGATCCTGCAAGCGGGCCAGGCCGACCTCATCGCCATCGGGCGCGAGGCGCTGACCGACCCGCACTGGGCGCTCCACGCCGCGCAGGCGCTCGGCGCCGACCCGGAGTGGCGCCGCTGGCCGCCCTCCTACGGCTGGTGGCTGGAGCTGCGCGAGCGCATCGGCATCGCGGGCTGACGATCGGGCACGAGGAGAACGGCGGTCATGGACATCCGTCTCGACGGGCGCGTGGTGCTGGTGACCGGCGCCGCGCAAGGGATCGGACGCGCCCTCGCGCAGGCGTTTCGCGATGCGGGCGCGCGGGTGCACCTGACCGATCTCGACGCCGACGGCGTCGCGGCCGTCGGGCGCGACCTCGGCCTGCCGGCCAAGGCTGGCGACCTCTCGGACCGGGAGGTGGCGCACGGGCTCGTGCGCGACGTCCTCGGCCAGGAGGGGCGGCTCGACATCCTGGCGCTCGCCGCCGGCGGCGTGCGCGGCCAGGTCGGCGGGCCGATCGAGGACGTGACCGACGCGGCGTGGCGGGCCCTGTTCCAGGCCAATGTCGACGCGGCCTTCTGGGTCGCCCAGGCCGCCGCCCCGCATCTGCGGCGGGCCGGCTGGGGCCGGATCGTCGCCATCGCCTCCGGGGCGGGCCTGCGGCCGAGCCTCACCGGCATCCAGGCCTACGCGGCGGCCAAGCACGCCCTCGTCGGGTTGGTGCGCCAGCTCTCCTGGGAGCTGGGGCCGCACGGCACCACGGTGAACGGGGTCGCGCCCGGGTTGATCCTCACCAATCCGGCCACCCACGCGCAATGGGAGGCCTACGGCGAGGCCGGGCAGGCGCGGATCCTCGATTCGCTCCACACCCGCCGCCTCGGCACCCCCGAGGACATCGCCGCGGCGGCCCTGTTCCTGGCGAGCGAGCAGGCGGGCTGGATCACCGGCCAGATTCTGGCCGTCGACGGAGGTCGTCTCTGAGCCTGTTTGTCGTTCCCGACAGACTTGCCACCCTCCGGTCATTCCGGGGCCGCGGAGCGGAGCCCGGAATCCAGACGCTCAGGTCATGCAGAACGAAGCGGAACGCTCTCCGCATGTTTCTGAACCATCAGCGGTTCTGGATTCCGGGCTCCGCTTCGCGGCCCCGGAATGACCCGGAGAGTGTCAGGCCGGTAGCGGCTAATCAAACAGGCTCTGCGAACGTTGATCGAGGGAGAAGCGAATGAGTGTGCGCGACGCCTATTGGTGGCAGGCCGCGCCCCTGGCGACGCTGCCGCAGGTGCCGGTCGCCCCGACCTGCGACGTGGTGGTGGTCGGAGCGGGCTATACCGGGCTGTCGGCGGCGATCACGCTCGCGCGGGCCGGGCGCTCGGTCCAGGTCTTCGACCGCCAGCATCCCGGCGAGGGCGCCTCGACCCGCAACGGCGGCATCACCAGCGGCAACCTGCGCCTCAGCCGCGCCGAGATGGTGCGCCGCTTCGGCGAGGCGCGGGCCGACGCGGTCCTGGCCGAGGCCAAGGCGGCGCGGGAGGACCTCTACTCCTTCATCGCGCGCGAGGGCATCGATTGCGACTTCAAGCTGACCGGCCGCTTCGCCGGCGCGGCGACGCCGGAGGATTACGACGGGCTCGCCCGTGAGGCCGAGCACCTGCAGCGCAATCTCGGCATCGACGCCCACCCGGTGTCGCGCGCCGACCAGCGCCAGTATATCGGCACCGATTACTACCACGGCGGCAATGTCCGGATGGATATCGGCGGCCTTCACCCGGGGAAATTCCATGCCGGGATGCTGCGCCTCGCGCGGGAGGCGGGCGCCACGATCCACGGCGAGACGGCGGTGCTCGGCATCCGGCAGGAGGGCGACGGCCACGCGGTGGAGACGGCGCGGGGACATGTGCGGGCCGGCCACGTCATCGTCGGCACCAACGGCTACACCGACGCCGCGGATCGCTGGCTGCGCCGCCGGATGGTCCCGGTCCGCAGCCGCATCATCGCGACCGCGCCACTCTCGCCGAACCTGATGGGCGAGTTGATGCCGCCGCGGATGATGTACACCGAGACGCGGCGGCTGCATTACTATTACCGACCCTCGCCCGACGGCACCCGGATCCTGTTCGGCGGCCGCGACGGCACGATCGCCGGCGACCCGGACTGGCCGACCGACAACCTGCGGCGGGCGCTCGCCGACATCTTCCCGGCCCTGGACGGGGTCGACATCGCCCAGAGCTGGTACGGCTACGTCGCGATGAACCGCGACATGATCCCCCGGATCTTCACCCGGCGGGGCGTGCGCTACGCCGCGGGCTATTGCGGCTCCGGCGTGGTCTGGGCGCGCTGGGCCGGCCAGAAGGCGGCCCTCCAGGTCCTGGGCGATCAGGCCGGTGTCTCGGCCCTCGACTTCCGGGCGCCCGGTTTCGTGCCGCTGATGAACGGTACCGCCTGGTTCATGCCGGGGGTGTTCGCGTGGCTCAGCCTGCGCGACCGCCTCGCCGCCCGGCGGACGGCGCGGCGGAGCGCGTGAGCGGGGATTGATTCCGACGTTGCGTCACGCGAAGGACGGGCGCGAGACCGGGAGAAGAACGAGATGGATCCGACGTCGCTCGAGCCGCTGGGTCCGCGGGACGCTCTCGACGGAACCCTCGACACCGTCGCGATGGGGGAGCGCGTCCGCAGCCTGCGCCTGCGGGCCGGCCTGTCGACCGCGGAACTCGCGATCCGGGCGGGATTGTCGGCCGGCGTGATCAGCCAGATCGAGCGGGGCCTCGGCAATCCGAGCCTCAAGACCCTGGAGCGCCTGCGCGTCGCGCTCGGGGTGTCGCTGATGACGCTCATCGAGGGGACACCGGCCCGCAATGCCGATCCGTCCTTCGTCCGCCGCCTCACCGCCCGGCCCCACCTCACCGTCGGTCCGCTGGCGATCGACAAGGCGATCCTCTCGCCCGCGGCGACGGAGGGCCTGCGCCTGCTGCTCGTCACCATGCCGGTGGGGAGCCGGATCGACGAGATGCTGCGCGAAGAGGGGCAGAAGGCCGGACTGGTGCTGCGCGGACGGATCTGCCTCACGGTCGACGACGAGGGCTGTGTCCTCAACGAGGGCGACAGCTTCCAGTTCTCCGCCGCCCTGCCGCACGTCCTCTGGAACGACGGCCCGCGACCGGCGGAAATCGTCTGGATCATGGCCGGGCCGACCTTCGCGACGCCGGCGTGACCGGATGATCTTGCGTCGTTCGTGAGAACAGCAATGGCCGTCCGCATTGAACCCCTCGATGTCATCCCGGGGCCGCGTAGCGGAACCCGGGATCCATAACCGCTGACGGTGCAGGATGAAGCGGACCACTGGCCGCCTTGCCCAGCGTCGTCAGCGGTTATGGATCCCGGGTTCTCGTCTTCGACGAGCCCCGGGATGACGTTGAGAGATGCCGGGCTGTGTGCAGATCGATCGGCGCAACCGCTCAAACATGATCTCAGGATGAGGTTGTGGGTAGGATCGAAGAATTGTCTTTGGTGCGGTCCTCGCAATTCGAACAAGCTCTGAGTAGACGCCCTGGATTGACATGCAGGGTGTCTACTCTGTGGGGTCCATTCATGGTCACTCCGTCGACCGAGAGCATCCGCATTGCCCCGACGATGACCAGCGCCAACCGATAGGAGGAGGGCCACGCCGGCAGCCTCCGTGTGACCGTCCGCAGGCGCGAGGCCCGTGACGCGAATCTCCGTCCGCCATATCCGCTCCCCCACCGCGTCCCGGATCTCCGCGGGCTTTCAGCGAATCCACTCTTCCATTTCGCCGGTTGAACGATATTCTCCACTGTAAACGTCCTGGAACACACGGGACGAGGACGGGCGGGGAACGGCGGGAAGCGGGCGGCATGATCCAGGCGGGCGAGCGGACGGAAGCGGCGGAGGCCGTGCAGCAGGACACGCCGCCGCAGGAGCGCCCGATGGGTCCGACGGCGGAGGCGTGGACGGACGACGTCGCCACGCCGGGGCTCCTGCGGCGGATGGCGGCCCTGCTCGACCGCGACGGGCGCGAGGTCGCAGAGCGGACCGTCCTTCCCCGCGGCTGGCATGTCGGCCTCTTTCCCACCGGCCTGGCGCAATCGGCCCTGCGGCCGGACGGCTATGCCGGGCCGGGCGTGGCGCTGCCGGATCTCGGCCTGCCCCGGGTGATGCTGGGCGGAAGACGGGCTGCTTATGCCGGCGACATCCCCCTCGGGGCGACCGTCAGGCGCCGGACCACGATCGAGAGCGTCACGGAGAAGACCGGCCGCAGCGGCGGCATCGCCGTCGTGACGGTCCTCCACGCCCTCAGCGTCGGCGGGCGCGAGGTCGTTACGGAGCGCGAGGATTACATCCTGCGGCAGGCGGCCCCGCCCCACCCTGAGCCCGCCGCCCCGCGAGAGGAGATCCGGCCGCCGCGGCCCTGCGACGTCGCGCGCACGCTCGTGCCCGACGAGACGCTGCTGTTCCGCTTCTGCGCCGTCACCTTCAACGCCCACCGCATCCACTACGACGCGCCCTACGCCACCGGCCGCGAGGGCTACCCGGCCCTCGTGGTCAACGGCGCCCTCACGGCGCTCCTCGCCCTGGAACTCGTCCGGGAGGCCGCCGGACGCGAGCCCGCCGCCTTCGGCTACCGCACCCTCGCGCCGCTCCATGCCGGGCGACCGATGCACCTGAAGGCGCGGCAGGAGGCCGGCGAGTGGCGGGCCTGGGCCGAGGACGAGACCGGGACGGTCGCCCTCGAGGCCACCTTCCGATGAGCGGGCCCTCCCCTGCCGCCCGGCCGCTCGCCGGCATCCGGGTCATCGATCTCACCAGCGTCGTGGTCGGCCCGGCCTGCACGCTGCGGCTCGCCGATTTCGGCGCCGAGGTGATCAAGATCGAGCCGTCCGGCGGCGACATGCTCCGCTGCCTCGGCGGCCCCTCCCCGGGCGGGCGCCATGCCGGCTCGTACCTCCACCTGAACCGCGGCAAGCGGGCGTTGGGCCTCGACCTCAAGGCCCCGGCCGCCCGCGCGCTGCTGGAGCGCCTGATCGGGGCCAGCGACGTCCTCGTCGCCAACATGCGCCCGGAGGCGCTGGCCCGGCTCGGCCTCGACGCGGCAAGCCTGCGGGAGCGGTTCCCGCGGCTCGTCCACTGCACGATCACGGGCTTCGGTCCCGGCGGGCCCTATCGCGGCCGCCCGGCCTATGACAGCGTGGTACAGGGCGTCTCCGGCATCGCCGGCCTCTCCGACCGGCGCGACGGCCGCCCGCTCTACGTGCCGCTGCTCCTCGCCGACCACGTCACCGGCGAGATTGCCGCCGCGGCGATCCTCGCCGCCCTCGTCGGCCGGGAGCGGACCGGGGACGGCGCCACCCTCGAAGTGCCGATGCACGAGACCATGGCGGCCTTCGTGCTGCAGGAGCATCTCGGGCCGCGGAGCTTCGACCCGCCGCTCGGCCCGGCCGGCGACGCCCGCGTGCTCAATCCGGAGAACCGGCCGCTCGCCACGGCCGACGGCTGGATCAGCCTGACGGCCAATTCCGACGCGCAGGTCCACGCCTTCCTGCGCGCGGTCGGGCGCCCGGAGCTGATCGACGACCCGCGGCTCGCCACCGTCGCCGACCGGTTCCGCAATGTCGACCTGTGGTTCCGCATCCGGGCCGAGGCGCTGGCGGCGCGGACGACCGCCGAGTGGCTCGCGGTCTTCGCCGCGGCCGACGTGCCGGCCATGCCCTGCCACAGCCTCGAGTCGCTCGAGCACGATCCCCACCTCGCCGCGGTCGGGCTGATCGGCACGGATGCGCACCCGACCGAGGGCAGGGTGCGCACCATCCGGCCGACGATCCTGCACGACGGCGCACCCGCTCCTGCCGGCCGCCCGGCGCCCCCGCCGGGTTTCGACACCCGCACCATCTTGCGCGAGCTCGGCCTGACCGAGGCGGAGACCGACGCGCTGATCGCCGCCGGGGCCGCCTTCGAGGCCGGAGCCGGCTGAGCAAGACCACGGCCCGACGGCGAACACGCCGCGGGCTTCGAGAGACAGGGAGGAGACGCCACGATGACAGGGTTACGATGGAAGGGCCTTTCGATGGGGCTCGCGGCGGCGTGCCTCGCCGCCGGCCTCGCCCCTTCGGCGCGCGCCGCCGAGCAGGGTCCGGTGAAGATCGGGGTCCTCGTCGATCTGGAGGGCACCTACGCCGATATCGGGGGCTTAGGCGCCGTCGAGGCGGTCAGGATGGCGGTCGAGGATGTCGGCGGCAGCGTCCTCGGGCAGCCGATCGAGGTGGTCTCGGCCGGCGGGCAGAACAAGGCGGACGTCGCCGCCTCGATCGCCCGGCAATGGTACGATTCGGGCGTCGACGTCATCACCGACCTGCCCTCCTCCGCGATGGCGCTCGCGGTGATGAACCTCGCCAACGAGAAGAAGAAAATCGCCCTCGTCACCAGCGCCGGCTCCTCCGACATCACCGGCAGGTTCTGCTCGCCCTACACGGCGCACTGGACCTGGGACACCTACGCGATGGCGAAGGGCACCGGTTCGGGCGTGGTCGCCCAGGGCGGCACGGACTGGTACTTCCTCACCGCCGACTACGTGTTCGGCCAGGCGCTGGAGCGCGACACCGCCGCGGTGGTGAAGGCGAGCGGCGGGCGCGTCCTCGGCGCGGTGCGCGCGCCGCTCAACACGCAGGACTTCTCCTCCTTCCTGCTCCAGGCACAAGCCTCGAAGGCGAAGATCCTGGGCCTCGCCAATGGCGGCACCGACACGACGAACGCGATCAAGCAGGCGCGGGAATTCGGCCTCACCGACTCGATGCAGCTCGTCGCGCTGATCGCCTTCCTCAGCGACGTCCACTCGCTCGGCCTCAAGGTGGCGCAGGGCCTGCTCCTGACGGAGGCCTTCTACTGGGACCAGGACGAGGCGACGCGGGCGTGGTCGCGCCGCTTCTTCGCCCGGATGAAGCGCATGCCGAGCATGACCCAGGCCGGCGCCTATAGCGGCGCCCTGCACTACCTCAAGGCGGTGAAGGCGGCCGGCAGCAAGGATCCGGACGCCGTGATGGCACAGATGCGCCGCACCCCGATCGAGGACTTCATGACCCATGGCGGACGCTTGCGCGCCGACGGGCGGGTGATCCGCGACATGTACCTGTTCCAGGCCAAGACCCCGGCGGAATCGACGGGCGAGTGGGACCTCTACAAGCTCGTGCGCCGCATCCCCGGCGACGAGGCGTTCCGTCCGCTCAATGAGGGCGGCTGCCCGCTGGTGCGCACCGAGAAGGAGACCCGCCCGTGAAGCGCTTCGCCGTCACCGAATTCGGCCGCCCGCTCTGCGCGTTGGTCGAGGACGATCCGGCACCGAGCGGCAGCGAGGTCCTGCTCGACCTCGAACGCTGCGGCGTCTGCCACACCGACCTGCACCTGCGCGAGGGCCATTACGACCTCGGCGGCGGGCGGCGCCTCAGCCTCGCCGACCGCGGGGTAACGCCGCCGGTGACCCTCGGCCACGAGATCCTCGGCCGCATCGCCGCCGCGGGACCCGAGGCGGGCGATGTCGGGATCGGCCGGCGCGTCCTCGTCTTCCCGTGGATCGGCTGCGGCAGCTGCCACCGCTGCATGGCCGGCGAGGAGAACCTGTGCGCAACTGGCCGCTGCCTCGGCGTGCACCGGCCGGGCGGCTTTGCCGAGAAGGTCGTGGTCCCCCATCCCCGCTACCTGATCGATGTCGAGGGTCTCGACCCCTCCGCCGCCGCGACCCTCGCCTGTTCGGGGCTGACCGCCTACTCGGCGTTGCGCAAGGTCGGGGGCGATCCGGCCCGGGACTGGCTGCTGCTGATCGGCGCCGGCGGCCTCGGGCAGAGCGCGCTCCGCCTCGCGCGGGCGCTCGGCCACGCCCGCATCGCAATCGCCGACACGGCGCCGGACAAGCGCGCCCGGGCCCAGGCGC
Organism: Methylobacterium sp. EM32; assembly: GCF_040593685.1. Lineage (NCBI taxonomy): Bacteria > Pseudomonadati > Pseudomonadota > Alphaproteobacteria > Hyphomicrobiales > Methylobacteriaceae > Methylobacterium > Methylobacterium sp. EM32. The sequence continues at coordinate 31,862 of NZ_JBEXZS010000140.1, forward strand.
TCGGCGCCGACCTCGTCCTCGATCCGGCCGATCCTGAGGCGCGCACGGCTCTGCTCGGCCTCGAGACCGGGCTCGCGGCGGCGATCGATTTCGTTGGCAACGCGGAGACGACGCGCTTTGCCATCGATACATTGCGGCGCGGCGGCCGTTCGATCACCGTCGGCATGTTCGGCGGCGAGATCACGCTGTCGCTGCCGCTCCTGCCGCTGCGCGCCCTGACGCTGACGGGCTCCTATGTCGGCAATCTCGGCGAGTTGCGCGACCTCGTCGCCCTCGTGCGAGAGCACGGCCTGACCCTCGTCGAGACCGAAACGATCCCCCTCGCCGAGGCGGAGGAGGCGATGCGGCGGCTCGAGGCCGGGGCGGTGGCCGGCCGCTTGGTCCTGGCGAACCGGAGCTGACGCGGTGCGCCGGTCCCGGGTGGTGCGTTCGCCCGGGAGTCAGATGTTGAGCATCGGACTCTGCCGCATCATACGGTTTCCGCTCGATTCACTCAGGTATAGATCGAGCGCGCCTCCCCTCTCCCGTGTGGGAGAGGGGTCGGGGGTGAGGGTGCTACGGTTCCGTGTGAAGCACTTAGCGTAGAGCTGCCAGCACCACGCTGAGCGTTCTACACTGAAGCGTGTCACCCTCACCCCTACCCCTCTCCCACACCTTGCAGCGATACCGGGCAAGCCCGGCATCGCCTGGAGAGGGGATCCCGCGCTATACTTGGTTGGGAACAGATCAGGCGGAAACTGTATCAGCCGTCCTCCCCGACGAACTCCTCCCCCACGAACTCCTCCCGCATCGGCGTGAACACGTCGGTCAGCGCCCCGGCCTCGACCGCGACGGCGGAGTGGACCGCGCCGGAGGGAACGAGGAAACTGTCGCCGGCGACGAGGCGGGCGGTCTCGCCCGCGATGGTGATGTCGAACACGCCCCGCTCCACCAGCGTGCATTGCACGTGGGGATGCGTGTGCGCCGGGCCGACCGCGCCGGCCTCGAAGGCGACCCGCACCAGCATCACGCCGTCGTCGTAGGCGAGCACCTGCCGGCGCACGCCCTCCCCCGCCGGCTCCCAAGGAACCTCCGCCCCCCGGGTGAAGACCTGTCCGCGCCGTCCCATCCGCTTCTCCTACTTCACGAAACCCATGCTGCGGGGCAGCCACAGGGTGATCTCCGGCACGAAGGCGATCAGCACCAGGCAGACGAGCAGCAGGAGCAGGTACTTGCCGATCGGCCGCACTGTCTCCTCGAGCGAGACGCCGCCGACCGCGCAGGCGGTGTAGAGGCCGAGGCCCAGAGGCGGCGCGAACAGGCCGAGCCCCATCGCGATGATGAGCACGATGCCGTAATGCAGCGGCGCGATGCCGAAGCCCTGCGCCACCGGCAGGAGCAGCGGCCCGAAGATGATCAGGGCCGGCGCACCCTCGAGCGCCGCCCCCATCACCACGAGGAGCGCGATCGAGACGAGCAGGAAGATCCAGGCGCCGCCGCCGTGGCTCAACGCGATCATCGCGTCGGCGAGCGCGTGCGGGACCTGGTTGATGGTGAGCGAGAACGCGATGGTCTGCGAGGCCGCGACCACGAACAGGATCATGCCGGCGAGCGTCGCCGAGCGCACGAACAGGTCGGCCAGTGCCCGGAACGACAGCTCGCGGAAGCAGACGATCCCGGCCGCGATTGCGTAGACCACCGCGAAGGCGCCGATCTCGGTGGCGGTGGCGAAGCCCGAGCGGTAGCCGCCGAAGATGATGACGATCACCCCGAGGCTGACCGCGCTCGACCACAGGAGATGGCGCAGGCTGTGATGCGAGCGCTCGACCGGGGCCGGGCGCATGCGCGCCGAGAACACCACCACACCGGCGATGAGGGCGGCGGCCATCAGAAGCGCCGGCAGGATGCCGGCGGCGAACAGCCCGCCGATCGAGATGTTCGCGACGTAGCCGAGGATGATGAGGTTGATGCAGGGCGGGATCGTCTCCGCCATGATGGCGCTGGCGGCGAGAAGCGCCACGCCTTCGCGCGGGTCCTGGCCGGAGCGGCGCATCGCCGGCACGGTCACGGTGCCGACCGCGGTGACGTCCGCGAGCTTCGAGCCGGAGATGCCGGAAAAGAGCACCATGGCGAGGATCGTCACGATGCCAAGCCCGCCCCTGCGCTCGCCGATGCCCCGGCGCAGCAGCTCGATCAGCCGCACCGACATTCCGTTCACCTCCATGGCGAGGCCGGTCAGCACGAAGAACGGGATCGCGAGCAGCACGAAATTGTCGATGCCGCTCGAGGCCTGCTGGGCGAAGACCGCCGGGTCGATGCCGCCGTCGGCGGCGAGGAAGGCGAGCGCGCCGACCGAGAGCGAGAAGGCGATCGGGATGCCCGATCCCAGCGCCAGGGCGAAGCCGAGGAGCAGGAGCGCCAGCGGGCTTGGGGATGCATCGGGGAGAAGGATCGTCCAGGCGGCGACGAAGCCGACGATCCCGGTGAGTGCGAGCGCGGCGAGGCCGACGTCCCGCCCGCGCAGGGCCGCGAGCCGCGCGGCGATGAACACCGCCATGCAGGCCCCGCCGACCACCATCGGGTAGATGAACAGGTTCTGCGGCAGGCCGAACGGCGTGACCTGGGTCGCCGCGGTCGCCGCGTAGGACAGGGCGCAGGCGGCGAGCGCGAGCGCGACGCCGAGCTCGACGAGGAGGCCAGCGGCCTCCATCACGGCGCTGACCGCCGGCGGCACCGCGTCACGCACGATGCGGATGCCGACATGGCGCCCATGCGCCACCGCCGCCGCACCCCCGAGGAAGGCCACGACGATGAGCAGCATGCGGGCGACCTCGTCGGCCCATTCGAGCGAGTCGCCGTGGACGAAGCGCCACAGGACGGCGGCCGCCACCACCCCGAGGTCGGCGAGCAGCGCAAGGGCCGCCAGCGTCTGCACGGCGCGCAAGAGACTCGCGACGATCGCGGCCGGCAGGGGGACGCGGGCCGCGACAGTGGTCGGGCCGGTCTCGACGAGCATGGGGTGGCTCCTCAGGCCTGGGTGATGGCGGCGAGGATCGGCTTCGTTGCCGGGTAGGACTTGGCGAACTCGTCCCAGAGCGGCGTCACCAGGGTGCGGAAGGCGGCGCGGTCGCAGTCGTGGATGCCGACGCCGTTGCCCTTCAGGGTCGCGAGCGCTTTGGCCTCGATCGCGGCGGCTTGGCCGCGCTGGAACGCCGTTGCCTCCGCGGCCGACGCCAGGAACGCGTCACGATGCTCGGCCGGCACCTTGTTGAAGGCTCGGTTGCCGATGACGATGGTCTGCGGGTTGCAGATGTGCCGAGTCAACGTGACGTGCTTCGCCACCTCGTAGGCCTTGATCGCGAGGATCGTCGGCGCGTCGTGCTCCATCCCGTCGATCACCCCGGTCTGGAGCGCGGTGTAGACCTCGCCGAGCGACATCGGGGTCGGCGAGGCGCCCATGGCGCGCAGGGTCGCGACGAAGTTCGCGACCGGCAGGACGCGGATCTTCTTGCCCTTCATGGCGGCCGGAGTCTCGGCGGCCTCCCGCACCGTCACGTTGCGGCCGCCCAGGCTGTAGCCCCAGCTCAGCACCTTCACGCCGATCCGGTCGGAGAAGATCCGGTCGAGCTGCTGGCCCGCCGGCCCGTCGAGGATCGGCCCTGCGCTCTCCATGGTGGGGAACAGGTAGCCGAGGTCGAGGACGCCGATCTCCGGCGCCAGCGTCGACCAGATCGAGGAGCCGGAGATCATCATGTCGACGACGCCGAGCTTCACCGAGCCGACGACGTCCGATTCCTTGCCGAGCTGGTTGTCGGGAAAGTAGCGCACCTGCACCGCGTCGCCGGTCTTGGCCTTCAGGCTCGCGGCAAAGCGGTCGTACCAGAGCCAATGGGCCGAGTTCGGATCGGCCGGCAGCGAGGAGGAGAGCCTCAAGGTGACGGGCGCGGCGCGCGCCGGCCCCGCGCGCAGGAGGGCGGCGGCGGGCAGCGCGCCGAGGCCGAGCGCGACGGCGCGGCGGGTAAGGCGACCTTGGGTCATGGTTTCCTCCGCAGAAACCGGCGCCCTTCTGGTGGGGCGTCCGACTTGTATGGTAGTGTATGCATATCGCGCGGAGGCTGTGAAGCGGAATGATCGAAGTGACGACAGGCTCTGCGGCGGAGCGGGTGGAGGCGTCGCTCAGGCGCTCGATCATCGCGCTCGACGTGCTGCCGGGCACGCGGCTGTCGGAGCAGGAGATCGCCGTCCGCCACGGCGTATCGCGCCAGCCGGTGCGCGAGGCCTTCATCGGGCTCTCCCGCACCCGCCTCGTGGAGGTGCGCCCGCAGCGCGGGACGGTGGTGACCAAGATCTCGGTCCCGCGGCTGATGCAGGCGCGCTTCGTGCGCGAGGCGATCGAGACGGCCGTGGTGCGGCGCGCCTGCGAGACGTTCGATCCCACGAGCCGGCGGCGGATCGACGACCTCGTCGCGCTGCAGGCGGAGCGGGCGGCGGCCGGCGACCATGCGGGCTTCCAGCGCGCCGATACGCTGTTCCACGCGGCCCTCGCGGAGGGGGCGGGCTGCGCGCTGGCCTGGGAGTCGGTCCAGGACGTGAAGGCGCATCTCGACCGCGCCTGCCAGCTCACCCTGGCCGATCCCGCCACGATGCTGCCCCTGGTGGAGCAGCACCGGGCGATCCTCGCCGGCCTCGACGCCCGCGATCCGGAGGCGGCCACGGAGGCGATGCGCCATCACCTGTGGGAGATCGTGCGCGCCCTGCCGCGGGCCGAGGCGCGCTACCCGGACCTGTTCGAGTAGGCGCCGCCCCCTCGCCGCGGCCGGTCGAGCGACGTCTCCGTGCCCAGCAGCGCCGTGAGCTCGCGGGCGCTCTTCGCGGCGGCCGCGGCGCAGCGCATCGCGCAGCGATAGCCCGCGAGGTCGTTCTCGGTCAGCCGCTCGGCGGCGGCCGCGAAGAACGTGGCCGCAAGCTCCATGCATTCGGCCGCGCAATGCCGGATCATCTCCGGGGTCCCGTGCGCGGGGCCGGCCGCTGCCTCGTCCATCGCTCTCCCATCCCAGACGGTCACGGCCTAGGACCGCGCGCCCGGTGGTCCCCGTCCACCTCCTGGAACGTCGCCGCTCTCCGCGCAACGGCGTCGTCGCGCCGCGCCGCCGGGCTCGCTCAGGCGACCAGCGTCGTGAGGGCGTAGGCCCCCGCCCCGATCAGGGAAGCGGCCGGCAGGGTCAGCACCCAGGCCACCACGATGTCGCTCGCCACGCCCCAGCGCACCGCCGAGGTGCGCCGCGCCGCGCCGACCCCGACGATCGCCCCGGTGATGGTGTGGGTGGTCGAGACCGGTACGCCGAGCCAGGTCGCTCCGAACAGGGTGAGCGCCCCGCCGGTCTCGGCGCAGAAGCCCTGCATCGGCGTGAGCCGGGTGATGCGCGAGCCCATCGTGTGCACGATCCGCCAGCCGCCCAGCAGCGTGCCGGCGGCCATCGCGGCCTGGCACGACAGCACCACCCAGAGCGGCACGTGGAACTCGGAGCCCAGATGGCCCTGGCTGAACAGCAGCACCGCGATGATGCCCATCGTCTTCTGGGCGTCGTTGCCGCCGTGTCCGAGGCTGTAGAGCGAGGCGGAGACGAATTGCAGCATCCGGAACCGGCGGTCGACCGTGAACGGCGTCGAGCGGACGCAGAGCCACGACACGACGAGGACGAGCAGCAGCGCGAGGGCGAAGCCGAGCAGCGGCGAGAGCACGATGGCGGCTGCCGTCTTACCGAGGCCGCCCCAGACCACCGCCTGCCAGCCGGCCTTGGCGAGCCCCGCCCCGACGAGGCCGCCGACCAGCGCGTGCGAGCTGCTCGACGGGATGCCGAGCACCCAGGTCAGGACGTTCCACACGATGGCGCCGGTGAGCGCGCCGAAGATCACCCGGGCATCGACCAGGCTGGCATCGACGATGCCGGTGCCGAGGGTCTGGGCGACGTGCAGGCCGAAGAACAGGAAGGCGATGAAGTTGAAGAACGCCGCCCACATCACCGCGTATTGCGGCCGCAGCACCCGCGTCGAGACGATGGTGGCGATCGAGTTGGCGGCGTCGTGCAGGCCGTTGAGGAAGTCGAACAGCAGCGCGATGGCGATCAGGCCGGCGAGCACCGGCAGCGAGAGAGCGGCCTCCACGATCGGCGCTCCTACACGTTCTCGATGACGATGGCGCTGATCTCGTTGGCGACGTCCTCGAACCGGTCGACCACGTCCTCGAGATGGCCGAGGATCTCGCTGCCGACGATGTAGGCCATCGGATCATTGCGCCCGCTGGCGTGGTAGAGCGCCTTGAGGCCCTGCTCGTGCAGGGCGTCGGAGCGTCCCTCGACCTCGATCACCCGCTCGGTGAGGGAAGAGAGCCGCGTCGAGTGCTTGCCGAGGGACGCGAGCAGCGGCACCGCCTCGGCAGTGAGCCGGGCCGCCTCCAGCACCGTGCCGCCCATCTCGCGCATCACCGGATCGAAGGTCCTCACCTCGAACAGCGTGATGGTCTTGGCGGTGCGGTTCATCTGGTCGATGGCATCGTCCATCGACTGGATCAGGTCCTTGATGTCGCCGCGGTCGAACGGCGTGATGAAGCTGCGGCGCACCGCCTCCAGCACCTCACGGGCGATCCCGTCGGCCTCCTGCTCGCGCTCGGCGATGATCCGGCAGAAGTGCGGCACGTCCTCGCCGCCCTTCAGCAGCTCTTCCAGCGCCTCGGCGCCGGCGACCAGCGTGCGGGCATGCCGCTCGAAGAGGTCGAAGAAGCGATCCTCCCTGGGCATCAGCGCCCGGAACCAGCCCAGCATATCCCGCGCGCCCCGCTGTCGGTCGAACCTCCTGGGTGATCTGGAAGCCGGCTAAGGTCCAGCAAGGGGGTGGTGGCGCGGTTCTCGTCCGACGCGATGGGCCGCCGCCCCGGGGGCGGGATGCATGGGCGGGCTCGGCCGGGGTTCGGGCCCTCGGCCGCGCACCGGAATGAAAGCCTGTTTGACCGGTCGGCAGTATCTTATCCCACCCGCAACCTCATCCTGAGGTGCTGCGTAGCAGCCTCGAAGGAGGCCTCCAGATCACGCTCAGATCTCTGGAGGCCTCCTTCGAGGCTCCCTCCGGTCGCACCTCAGGATGAGGTCGTGGGTGGGAGAGGAAAGTGTCCCTTGCTGCTGGCCTCGCAAATCAAACAGGCTTTGATGGTCACACGTCCACCCGCAGACCCACAGCCGCGCCCCGGCGCCAGAGGGCCATGCTGGCGAACACGCCGTCCCGGCGGATCAGCGCATGGACCAGAGCCGCGCCGAGATGCGCCAGGACGACGCCGAACAGCGCGTAGGCCAGGACGCCGTGGAGCGCGCGCAGCCAGGCATAGGCGGTCGGGCTGTGCGGCAGGATCGGCGGCAGCACGAGCGGCCCGGCGAGGGCGACCGGATAGCGCGCCGCCGACAGCATCGCCCAGCCGACGAGCGGCATGGCCAGCATGAGCCCGTAGAGCGCGACGTGCGAGGCATGCGCGGCCCACCGCTGCCACGCGGGCAGGTCCGCCGGCAGGGGCGGCGGCGGATGGCGCCAGCGATTCGCGAGCCGCATGACGAGGAGGAGCAGGATCAGCAGGCCGAGCGGACGATGCACCGCGACCAGCACGTGGTAATCGGCCAGCGAGGTTACCATCGCCACGCCGATCAGCAGCATGGCGAGGATCGCCGCCGCCATGCTCCAGTGGAGCAGGCGCGCGAGCAGGTTGAAGCGTGGCAGGTCGCTCACAGGCCGGCTCCTCGGACAGGTGTCGCCGCGACGGCGCTCGGGCTCTTCGCCTCGCCGGCACGCCGCGTGAAGGAACGGGAATAGGCGGCCGAACGGGCGCTCAGCAGCGGATCGTCGGAGGGCGCGATCCCGTCGGGCAGGACGAGCGGGTCGAAATTGACGTCCCGGCAATTGCCCTCCGCCTCGGGCTCCGCTCCGTCGAGGGTGAGCGTGCCCAGATCGACGCGCTCGCGGTCGGGAGGCCAGGGCTGGGTCGCGTCCGCGACCGGATCGCCTGCCCGCCCGAGCGTCGCGACGAGGTGCCAGCGCAGGGGTCCCTGCCGGAGCTGCGCGGCGAGATCGTCGAACAGGAAGTTCTTGTCCGTCCGCGCGGCCCTCGCGGCGGTTTCCGGCGCGGCCTGCCGCTCGGGCTCGACGGCCCATCGCACCGGCGTCGCCCGACCGTCGGCGGCCACGAACCGGAAGGCGTTGAGGCTCCAGTAGGTACTGTCGCCAAACTTGGTGGTGATCGTGCGCGCCTTGATCAGGGCGGCGGCCTTCGCGCTTTCCGGATGCGCCGCGAAGAAGGCCTTCAGGCGCTCCGGGTCGGGCTTGCCGGTCGCCGGATCGGGCTTGGCGGCGAGGAGCTGCTCGTAGAATGCTTCGGGCGTGCGCACCGGGAAGACCGGGATGTCGTTCATGCCGGTGCGCCACTCCTCGCCGTCCGGCAGCCGGAAGCGCAGGGCGAGGCTGCGCACCGTGGCCTCCGCATCCGCCGCGTAGGGCTGCCCGCCCGCCAGCGCCACCCGTCCCTCGACGGGCGTCACCCGCCCCGAGGCGAACAGGCTCGCCTTCGAGAGCCTGGCCCCGGCGCCGCTGGCGGCAAAGCTGCCCGCCACGCACAGGCCCTTGGCATGGTTGCGCCGGAAGCCGGGATGCGGGCCGTTCACCTGCTCGAACCGGTCGACGATGCGGGCGGGCGTCAGCGCGCCCGGCGACAGCCAGCCGCCCGCATAGGCGAAGGTGCCGGCACTTCCGGCCAGCACCGCCCCGATGGCGGAAAGCCGCAACAGCAGGGCGCGTGGGGTCGTGCCCGCGGGTGCCCCGGTCAGGTCGTGCAGCAGGGTCATGGCGGCCTCAGGTGTTCGTCGCGGTCGTGCGGCGGATCTCGTTGGCGAGGGGATGCAGGCCGGCCAGGTCGGCCGGTCCCACGAGGCTGTAGCCGAGCCCGTCCTTGGCCCAGGCGTAGCCGGCGACGGAGCCGGTCGTGTGCTCGCGCATCGGCGCGTCGCCCGGCTCGGCCATCGGGCGGATCAGCATGACGAGACGCGTGCCGCGCGGGTCGTCGTACATCAGCAGGCCCGCGGGACCCTGTGCCGTCGCGACGAGGCGCCCGCCCATCAGGCGGTAGCCGGCCGGGCTCAGGTCCGGCACGCCGACCCGGCGCGCGAGCCGGGCGGAGAACCAGCGGGCGATCTCGTCCCTGTCGGCGCCGGCGAGTTCGACCGGCCGGATCCGGTCCGGCGCATAGACGGCGAAGCTCGCGCTCGCCTCTTGCGCCAGGGCCTCGACGCCGGCCGGGCTCGGCGCGAGCGCGCCGTGCAGGGCCCAGCCGCCGAGGCCGCCGAGCGCGAGGAGCACGGAAGCGGCCGCGGCGTACTGGGCCGGCACCCATCGGGCCGGCACCCATTGGGTCGGCCCCCTTGGGCTTCGCCGCGCCGCAGCGATGTGCGCCAGATTGAGCCGGGCCGGGACCGGCTCGACCGCTACGGGGGCGAAGGCGGCGCGCAGGTCGCCGCCGAGGCGTCGCAGGCGCTCGACGCGGGCGCGCGCGTCGGGGTTGCCGGCGAGATAGGCCTCGACCTCGGGCCGGCGGGCCGGGTCGAGCCGGTCGTCGACGAGGGCTTGCAGGTCGTCCTCGTGGATCGGGCGCGCGGTCACTTCACCCTCCTGAGCAGCGGGCGCCTGGTGGGAACGGCGTCGGTCTCGCCGTCCATGAGCCGGATCACCCGGTCGCGGGCGCGGGAGAGGCGCGACATCACGGTGCCGGTCGGGATGGCGAGCACCTGGGCGGTCTCGGCGTAGGACAGCCCCTCCACGGTGACGAGCAGCAGCACGCTGCGCTGCTCCTCGGGCAGCGCGTCGAGGGCCGCCATCAGGTCGCGGTGGCGCAAGGCCTCGTCCTGGCTCGGGGCGACCGACAGGCTCGCCTCCGGCGCGTCCTCGACGGGCAGGTGCGGCCCGCGCCGCGCGCGCCGGCGCATCTGGCTGACCGCGAGGTTGTGCAGGATCGCGTAGAGCCAGGGGCGGGCATCGCCGTCGGATCGCCGCTGGTGCCACTGGCTCACCGCGCGTTCCAGGCAGTCCTGGACGAGGTCGTCGGCGTCGGCGGGGTCGCGCAGGAGAGCCCGGGCGTAGCGGCGCAGGGCCGGGATCAAAGGCTCGACGAGCTGCATCATGTCGCTCACGGCCAGCCTCCCGACATGCGCGCACTCCTTGTCCGTCACGGGCCGCCCTACAACGGGGCGGCGGCCCGACCCGGACAGAGACGCCGCCCCGCGCGACTTATTCCTTCGGGCCGCGGAATTTTTTCGCAGTGCCGCCGAGGCCGCAACCGCGGTCGGCCGCGTTGCTTGACGCCGCGGGTCGGGGCGCGATCAGAACACGGCGTGGTCGCCGCGCTCGGCCTCGGCCTCGCCCCGGAGCAGGCGCGCGTAGTAGTCGAACAGTGTCTCGGATCCGGTGCCGGGCGTCGCTAGCGCGTCGTACCGGCCCGAGGCGGGGTCCAGGACGAGCATCGATTCCGTGGCGTAGTAGCGCCCGATCCGCGCGAGCTCGGCCTTGTCGGCCAAGGCGGGGACCACGCGGCCGGACGCGGACAGCCCCCGGACGATGACGTCCAGCAGGCCCACCGGCACGTGCCGGAAGCGCGGGGGGCGGCCGAGCAGCGCGAACAGGGCCTCGCCCTGCGCCCTCGGCGTGATCGCCGCGCCCGGTCCGCCGATCGGGAGCACGCGGTTGCGCCGCTCGGGCTCCTCGACGCAGGCGGCGAGGTAGCGGGCGAGGTCGTCGTCGCTGATCGGCTTGCAGGCGGTGAGCGTGCCGTCGCCGAACAGGAGCCACGGCCTGCCCCGCCGGACGCGCTCGACTTGGCCCGAGAGCGACTTGAAGAAGGCTGTCGGCCGGACGATCGTGTAGTCGAGCCCTGAGGCGATCAGGGCGTGCTCGAAGGCCAGCTTGGCCTGCTGGAACGCGAGCAGCGGCTTCTGCACGCAGATGGCCGAGAGCAGGACCATGTGCCCGATGCCGGAGGCCCGGGCCGCGTCCAGCAGCCCCAGATGGGCGTCGTGGTCGATCGCCCAGGCGTCGCGCGGGTGCCCGGTGCGCGAGGCGAGGCACGAGACGAGGGTGTCGAAGCGCTCGCCGCGCAGGCCGTCCCGCATCAGCGAGGCGGGATCGGTCACGGTGCCGAACCGGATGGTGGCGCCCGGGGGCAGCCGGAGGGACGCGGCGCCATCCGACCCGGGCGACCGGCCGGGCCGGGACCGGACGAAGCAGACCACGTCGTGGCCGAGCGCCACGAGGGCCCGCGCCGTCGCGCGGCCGATCGTGCCCGTCGCGCCGACAAGGAAGACCCGCTGCCCGCGACGGCCGGAGGATGCTGGCGCCATGGTTCTCCCCGAGGTTCGTTCGCGCGAGCATAGCGCCCTCCGGCACCGCCGTGGGATCCCACGTCCCTTGGACCAAGTCCCTGGCATCAGGCGGCGAGCAGCGGGAACGTGACTCCGAGGATCCACGCGAAGGCGACCGCCCGGGTAAGCCCGCCGATGGCTCGAACAGGGTGGCGGCGTGTGCCGGCGAGTCCGATCGCCGACGGCGCCACCCGCATCCCGGTCCGCTCCACGTCCGGGCGGGAACCACCGCGCGAGCGGCCGGATCGGGACCGGAAGCGGCCGGCCGCCGGACGAAGCACCGGCGCGCCGTGAGTCGGCCGCTCCGCTCCCGGCCTTGACCGGAGAAACCAGAACTGAGATGGTTCTATTATGGCAGCAAACAGCCTCCTTGCGAGCGCCGTTCAGGCGCTCTGTGTCGTCGCATGGCGGGGCGCTGAGGGCGCGAACGCGGAGCTGCTCGCCAAGAGCCTCGACACCAACCCGGTCGTCGTGCGGCGCATTCTCAAGGCCCTCGAACGGGGCGGCCTCGTCCGGTTGCGCTCCGGGCGGAACGGCGGGGTCGAGCTCGCGCGGGCACCGGCCGACATCTCCCTGGAAGACATCCATCGCGCGATCGAACCGGACGGGGCGTTGTTCGCGCTGCGCGCGCGCGGCAATCCCCGCTGTCCCGTCCAGGCGACGGTGACGCGCGCGCTGCCGCCGGTGTTCCAGGCCGCCGACGAGGCCGTGGCGGGCGTGCTGCGCCGGACCACGCTCGCCGCCCTCGCGCACCAGATACCTCCACCGAACTGACACGGCCCGGGGCACTAAGCAGAGTTGCACAGGGCAACTCTGCTTAGTTCCTTGTTTTTGCGTCATTTTCGTCGCCGAACCGGTGACCGCTTCGGCGAATGTTGCTTAGGCCGCGCCCGCGCTGCAAACAAAACATACCTTGTTACGTATCAGGAAACCGACCGTGAGTGTCCTGCCCTCCGCATCCACCGCGCCGGACGACCGGACGCCCGACCGCCACGCAGGCTCAGTGGAGGGTCGAGGCGCGGAGGCGGACCGCGCGGTCCGCCCCAACCAGGTGCTGGCGATCGTCAGCCTCGGCATCGTCCTGGCCAATCTCGACCTGTTCATCGTCAACGTCGCCCTGCCCGACATCGCGCGCGATTTTGCCGGCAGCGGCCTCGACCGGCTGTCCTGGATCCTGAACGGCTACGCCATCGTCTATGCCGCCCTCCTGGTCTTCTTCGGGCGGCTCGCCGAGCGCTACCGGCGCGACCGGAGCTTCCTCCTCGGCGTCGCGCTGTTCACCTTCGCCTCGGCCGCCTGCGCGGCGGCCCCCAGCGTCGAGGCGCTGGTGGCGTTCCGCCTCGTCCAGGCTGCGGGCGCCGCGCTGATGACGCCGACCTCCCTCGGATTGCTGCTCGCGACCTTCCCGCCGGAGGGGCGCGGCGGCGCCGTCCGGTTCTGGACCGCGATCGGCGGGTTCGCGGCGGCGCTCGGGCCGGTGGTCGGTGGCCTCCTCGTCGCCTGGAGCTGGCGCTGGATCTTTCTCGTCAACCTGCCGATCGGGCTCCTCGCGCTCGTCGTCGGGCTCTGGAAGCTGCCGGCGGTCCCGGGCCACGCGATCCTCAGGCCCCGGGTCTGGGGCGCCCTCCTCGTGACCCTCGGGGTCGGCATCCTGACCTACGGCATCATGAAATCCCCGGAATGGGGATGGAGCTCGGGCCCGCTGGCCCTCACGCTCGGGACGGCGCTGGTGCTGTTCGGGCTGTTCGTGCGCGACTGCCTGCGCTCCACGAACCCGCTCGTCGACCTGTCGCTCTTCCGCATCCGCGCCTTCACGGGATCGGCCCTGATCCTGGTGCCGTTCTCGATCGCGTTCGGCGCGATGCTGCTGTCGATCGCCCTGTGGCTGCAGGACGGCTGGGGCTGGTCGGGCCTGAAGGCCGGCCTCGCGATCGCGCCGGGACCGTTCGTCGTGCCGCTGACCTCCCTGTTCCTCGCCGGCCGCCTGATCGCGCGGCTGGGGCCCGCCCCGGTGGTCGCGCTTGGCGTCGTCTCCTTCGCGGCGTGCTTCGGCTGGTGGGCCGCGATGGTGGGCCCGGAACCGAGCATGGCCGTCGCCGTCGTCGGCATGCTGCTCTCGGGGCTCGGGGTCGGGCTCACCGTTCCGACGCTGATGGGCGCCGGGCTGGCGACGTTGCCGGCCTCGTCGTTCGCGACCGGATCGGGCATCCTCAACATGGTCCGGCAGACCGCGATCGCGCTCGGTGTCGCGATCCTCGTGGCCGTCATCGGCGGTCCGGATACGGTGTCCGGGCGGTTGGCGGCCTACGAGCACGCGTGGTGGCTGATGGGGGCGGTCGCTCTCGCGGGCCTCATCCCCCTGCCCCTCCTGAGGAGGCGCACGCAGGGGCGGGCGTGACCCCGCGAACCGTGTGCACCCGACGATGGCCTGCGGACCGAGAGCCTCGTTCCGGGACCGGGAAGCGGGACGGCATCGACGGCCGTCCCGACGTTACGGTCGTCGCTCCGGCGGCCAAGCGCCCTGCGGCGGACCCGTCCAGGTACGATCCCGCCTCGGGGTACGACATCCGGCGTAAGGCCTCATGACGAGGACGGACGACGGCTCGTTTGCCAGATTATCCCGAAGTAAATGCCCTTAACATAACTTTCCAGAACAGGGTTTTTGCGCTACGTCTGCCAAATGGCTCGTCGCGTAACATATCAGATCTTTGACATGCCGGATGGACGATTTTCCGTCACGGTGACCATCGAGCCGGACAAGACGATGGTCCGCACAGGCTTCGCGAGCCAGGCCGAAGCGGATGCATGGGTCGAGGACTTGCGGGAAATCATGGCGGCTCTCGGTGCACCGGTCGCCCTTGCCTTCCCGGACTATCCCGGATCGCTGCCCTTGAACGAGGTGCTGGCCTTCATCCGCAAGGCCCCCACCGACGCCGAATAGCCGCCCCCAGCCTGTCGCCGATCTGCTCCGCGCCGACGCCTTTCTCCCGGGAGGGGCTCGTCCCCATCGGGGCGTCGGTGGTCATTCGGCCGCCGCCGTGAGCACGGTCCGGAGTTGCGCGTCCAGGTCGTCCGCGACGACGTCGACCTCCGGCGTCCCGAACTGTCCGAAGGTGGTGGCCGGACTGTCGTACTCGAACGCGACACCACCGTCGGCATCCTCGCGCAGAAGCACCCGGATCGGCGCGTACAAGGCGGCCGAGAGGGCGTGCCGGGTCATCCGCGCGCCCGTCAGCGGGTTGCCGATGTCGTACTGGATGGCCTTGCGGGCCAGCCCGGCGGTCAGGAGCAGGCCGCCATGATCCCGGAAGCCGAAGATCGAGAGCGGCGCCTGCCGTGCGAGGAGGTCGCGCGCCTCGTCCACCTTTTGCTCCAGCAGAAGCGTCGCATAGGCGTGATCGAGGGGAGGCACCGAAGCCTCCAGGGCGGACCGCACCGCCTCGAACGACTTGAGCGAGCGGAGCGTCACGTGCTCGATCGTCACCGTGGTCGAGGACACCTGCGCATTCATGGGATCGACTCCGTGGTTCTCGACCGCTGGGAAGACGCCGGTTGCCTGTCGTGAGTGGTACGGTGCCAGGGCCCCCGCCCGGCGCGTCCGCTCGCGCGCGACGCGGTGGCGGATCGCCGGAGGACCCCGGACGCATCCCCTTGCTCAGGCGCCGACGAGCTTCGTGTTGGCGACCGGCAGCGACCGGATCCGCTGCCCGGTCAGAGCCGCGACGGCGTTGAGGATCGCGGGCGGCACCCCCGGCAGCCCGGGCTCGCCGACGCCGCCCATCGGGGCGCCGCTCTCGACGATCCGGACATGGACCGCCGGCATGTGCTCGCGGCGCAGGATCGGGTAGGTGTCGAAGTTCTGCGACTGGCGCAGGCCGTCGCGGTAGACGATCTGCTCGAACAGCACCGAGGAGGTGCCGAGCGCCGCCGCCGACTCGACCTGCGCCGTTACGATCGCCGGGTTGACGACCGAGCCCGGATCGAAGGCGATCCAGAGGTTGTGCACCCGCGCCTCGCCGTCCGCGA